>CAYVYD010000175.1:0-5870 GCA_964454415.1 uncultured Hyphomicrobiaceae bacterium
GCGATCTCCCAGCCCGCTTTGTCCATGCAGATCAAGGAATTGGAGGAATCGCTGGGCACCGAGCTCTTCGAGAGAGGCGCCCGTCAGATCCGGCTGACCAACTTCGGAGAGGAGTTTGCCCTGCGGGTCCGCGGTATCCTGCGTTCGGCGGACGAACTGGGAGACTTGGCGCGCGCCTCGCGAAACCGTTTGGTGGGACGGCTGCGGATAGGCGTGATCCCGACGATCGCCCCCTACCTGCTGCCGACAATCATCGGCAACCTCACCCGCATGCATGACGGCCTCGACATTCACGTGCGCGAGACGCTGACGTCGAAACTGGTTCAAGAGCTGGCGGACGGCCGGATCGATACGGCGATTGTCGCTCTGCCGGTGTCCGAACCTTCATTGACCGAGGTTGCGCTGTTTTCAGAGGAATTCGTGCTGGTCCGGGCGGGCGAGGATGAGGGAAAGCCGGTGCCCAATCGCGAAACGCTACGCGAAATGAGGCTGCTCCTTCTGGAAGAGGGGCACTGTTTCCGCGATCAGGCGCTGTCGTTCTGCGACATGCACTCGGCGCGACCGCGGGAGTTGCTGGACGGCAGCTCTCTCTCCACCCTGGTCCAAATGGTCGGCGCCGGCATCGGCGTCACCTTGATCCCGGAAATGGCCGTGGCGGTGGAGACACGCTCGGCGTCGGTGTCCGTCGCCCGCTTCAAGCGTCCCAAACCCTCGAGAACGATCGGCATGATCTGGCGCAAGACAAGTCCTTTGGCCAAACAGCTCCTGCAGATTTCCGAAGTCGTTCGACGGTCGTCCGACGCTTTGCGCGAGCAGCGCAACCCAATGCCGCCGTCGCGCGGGTCCCGAACCTGACGCCCAAATCACCGCGCGGACGCGCCGCTCCCCAGGGTCCGGCGAGGAATCAAAAAAAAGACCCGATCGAAATCGGGTCTGGGGTTGATGCGGCTTCGAAGAAAAGCACCGCATGCAGAGAACTCTCAATTGCTGATTCGCGCCGTGCCCGAATGGCCGCCGCTGCTGCGCCAATAGACCATCTGTCCCTTGCGCACCAGGTCGAAGCAATATGTCTTGCCGTCTAGCCAGTTGGACCAGCGCTGGCAAAGCTGGGTCTCGGTGATCCACCACCGCCCACTGTCGTGCGGCCGGGTCTCGCCCACCAGGGCGGCGGCCATCGCCTGAACGCGTCCGGCCATGGTGCCGTTCGAGCTGTAGGAGATGGGAAGTTCGAAGCCCATTCCGGTGTTGAGCAGTACCGTCCGTCCGCTGATTGCATCGCGCAATTCGTCGCCTTGCAGCGAACCCGTCGCGGCCGTCGCGGGACTCAGTCCGACGGCGCCGGCCACCGCGCCGGCGATCAATGTCCCTTGGACGGCTTTTGTGACGATTAAGCAACGACCTAAAAAAGACTGTAAAAACAGTATTTTAGAAGATTTCCATTGGTTCATTTTTAGCTCGGGGGATAATTTTCAAATCTTCGTTACAGTGTCCTTTGTCCGATATCGCGATCAATAACGACAAATTTAGGGCAAATCTTTTCGAAGAGTCCACATCATTAATGTACCGCTGCCGACCGCGAACGCGGTTTCGCGCAGACGCAGGCCGGGCCGCGAGGCGCAACTTTGCCGATCGGACGCGCAGCGGTTGCCCTCCGGCTGGACCCGATCCCGGCACCGTGGCTCCCTTCGGCGCCGGCGCCTACGGCCTCTCCGCCCGGCGTGCGAGCCGGCGCCTGCGGCGGCGCTTGCCCGCCATCACGTTGATCCCTTCGACGCCGGCGGCGAAGGCCATGGCGAAATAGATGTAGCCGCGGGGGATGTGAAAGCCGATGCCGTCGGCGACCAGCGCCACGCCGATCAGCAGCAGAAAACTCAGCGCCAGCATCTTGGTCGTCGGGTGCGCCTCGATGAACGCGCTGACCGATGCCGAGGCCGCATACATGATCGCGATCGAGAACGTGACGGCGGCGATCATCACCTCGATGTGCTGAGCCATGCCGATGGCCGTGAGGATGGAGTCGATCGAGAACACCAGATCGATCACCGCGATTTGCAGAATGACCATGGCGAAGGCGGCGTCGACCCGCTTGGCCAGTCCCGCCTCGTCCTCCTCCTCGTCGCCTTCAACGCCGCGGTGTATTTCCCGGGTTCCCTTGGCGATCAGGAAAAGACCGCCGCCGATCAGTATGATGTCGCGCCAGGAGACCGCCTCCCCCAGAACCTCGAACAGCGTTTCGGTGAGGCCCATGAGCCAGGTGATGCCGAACAGCATGAGGATGCGGAAGATCAGGGCGAGCGCCAGACCGATTTGCCGCGCCCGGTCGCGGATCCGGGAAGGAAGCTGGGCGACGATCACCGACAGGAACACGATGTTGTCGATGCCGAGCACCACCTCCATCGCCGTCAGCGTGATGAGGCTCGCCCAGATGTTGGGGTCGGTCAGCCATTCGATCATGAAACGATTCTAGACCCGCCGATGGATTTGGACTCTGCGGTGGGCATCACCGCGCGTTGTCCATAGCCCAGTCTCGAGGCGGCGCGCAACGGCATTGACGCTCCTTCCGGCGGGGCGCCGCGCGCCGTCACTCGTCCTTGATCTCGAGCCCCGCCTCGTCCGCGAACGAGGTCCGAAAGGCGCCCAGAGCCACAACGTAAATGGCGGTCGCGATGAAGACGACCTTCACCGGGACCGAGGAGGGAAAACCCTGGAGCAAGGCGGCAAACGCCGCGGCCAGCCAGAGCGCCGTGATCCCCAGGGTCAGCGGGCGAAGGGCCCGCGCGCGCAACGGATGCGGCCATTTGACGGGCAAGAACGTCGCCGCGCCGAGCACGGCGATGGCGATCGAAACCAGCCAGGCCGGCGCGCCAAGCACGAAGACATAGAAGCAAATGATGTTCCAGATCGCCGGAAAGCCGACGAAAAAGCCGTCCCTCGTTTTGCTCTGTTGATCGCAAAAATGATACAGCGACGTCAGCAGGATGACGGCCGCGGCAATCCCGTTGAACGGCGGCGCCATCAGCCCCGCCTCCATCACGATGAAGGCCGGCACCAGGCAGTAATTGACGTAGTCGACGATCAGGTCGAGGTTGACGCCGCTGAAGCGCGGCAGGATTTCGGCGACCTTGACGCGGCGCGCGATCGGACCGTCGATGCCGTCGACCACAAGCGCCCACCCCAGCCACATGAAGGCGCCGCTCCAGTCGTGTCTGGTCGCCGCGTTGAGCGCCAGCAGCCCAAGCACGGCGCCTGAGGCGGTGAGCAGATGAACGGCAAGGCCCGTCGCCTTGGCCCAAACCCGCATGGAACCCTCCCCGAACGAGCCGCCCAGCGGCGCGGCTTCACCGGATCCATGATGATCCATGACGGCTCCGCCCTGGAACCGGCAAGCCCGGACCCTGGAAGCGACTATGGCCGGTCCGCCCCGCGGCGCGCAAAAGAAAACGGCCCGCTGAACGGGCCGTAATCGCGATGCACGGGAATTGAATTATGGAATCCTGGATCCTCAGAAGCGGCGCTTGACCGTTCCCATGACCTTCAGATCATCGCCCGTTTCGAGATCCGTCGAGCCGGCATGGGCGACCGGGTCGTCGGCCTCCTTTGAGCTGTAGAGCAACTCCAAGCCGAAATCCATTTTCGGCATGGCCTTGAGCGATCCCGAACCTTGGAGTTTGAGGGATTCGCCGTTTACATCGCCCGAATCGGGCAACTGCAGATCGAAGGCCGGGCCTTCGCTCGGCTGTTTCTGCGCCTGTGCCGCCGGCGCCGCCGCCTTGGGCGCGGCGACCGTGGTCTCCTCAAAAGCCGCAGCCGGTCCCGACCCGATCGTCAAGATCGCAAGCATGCCGCCGAAAACCGCTAATTGCTTGGTCATATCTCACCTCTTGCCCTAAAGAATGATCGTTCGGGGCGGGCTTTTCAACCGTGTTGTTTTTGATCTTAACCCATTGTTTTCTATGATCTATTTCCAAGTCAACCAAAATTATGTGGCATCGATGCAACAGTTGAAGATTGATTCGAGCCGATCCACCGCTTTGTCGCAATTCGCCACACTTTGGTCCCATTCGATCGACCTCGCCTCGCGGTCGACAAATGCTGTCGCAACCCGCGGGCTGGCGCCCCAATCGGCAAGCAAAAGCCGCCCCCCAAAGATGTGGGGAGCGGCTTGATGGTTAGAGGTGTGCGGCTAAGCGTCAGAACTTGATCTTGCCGCCACCCTGGACGGTAAAGATGTCGTTGGTCGGCACCTTGGCGCCGGCCGGGCGGTTGTCCGGCACATTGAAGTTGGCGAATGGAGCGCCCGCAGCGATGCCATTGGTCGCGACCCGCACATCGGTCTCGTGCATGAAGGCGCCGAGATAGAGCTGCATGGCGGCCGGATCGATGTCCTGAACGATGCCGAGGCCCCAGCGGTCGGCCGAGGAGTCGGTGATCTCGCTGTTGCTCGCTGTGAAGTATCCACCCAGCGACGCGGCATTGCGGTTTACGCCGAAGTCGTTCCACTGGGCATACTCGACCCACAGCGTCGTCTTGCCGATGCTCGGTGCCAGCAGCGGGCGCTTGATGCCGAGCTGGAGCGCCCACGCGGTGGCGTCGTCCGGCGCCACCTCGCCCAGAACTGGCGACAGGAATTGCGGCGCCGATCCGTCCGAGCTGTTGTGGAAATCGCCATGCTGGTCGTGCGACCCCGAAACGAAGACGTAGAGGCCGGTCGGCACGTGCATGACCGAGGCCGAACCCACGAGCCGTTCCAAATCCTCGCGTTCGTCCACGCAGTTGGCAAGCCCAAGGCCCGGCTGCGGACAGGTGATCGTGCGATCGGGATCCTCGTCCGTGTCCCAGAGATAGCCGATACCGCCGACGAATTGGATGGAGTTCCACTCCTTCTTGTAGCGGATGCCGATATCGGCCAGGTCGTCCTCGCCGTAGAAGGCGGAGATCACCAAGCCGAACAGCGACGGCGAGTCGTAGCGGATGCCGTTGGCGCGCCGCGTGTCGACATTGGCCATGATGGTGTTGAGCGTAACCGTCGTCACACACGACGCGCCGTTGCAACCGAACGTCCCCTCGGGCCGTGATAGACGGAAGCCCCGGATGTTGTCGATTTCCCCGTCGGCGATCGGGTTGTCGGCGATGTTGATCTGGTTGATGTCGTCGGTCGCCGGCGAATCGCGGCCCACCGTGATCTTGCCGAGCTGATCGTTCTTGATGTGCCACGACATCTTGCGGGCGTTGATCGCGCCCTCGGAGTTGTCGTCGGCGTCGCCATCGGCGGACGACGTGGCGTCGTCGACCAGCTGATTGGCGGTCGCGCCCTCGCCGTCGACCACCTCGACCTCGATCAGAAAGCCGGCCGTCCATCCGGGCGCGAAGCTGGCGTCGCCCTTCAGGCGGAACCGGGTCTCCGATTCGGAGTTGTCGAGGAAGTAGATGTCGTCGTTGATGTCGTCGTCCCAGTAGACGATCATCCGGTTGACGTGGCCCGACAGCTCGAGGGAAACCTTGCGGTTGCCTTTGCGGACAGTCGTTGCCTCGAGTTCGGCGACGCGTTCTTCGAGATCCGCGCAGCAATCGCCGCCCAAATCGGCCGCTTGCGCGGAGGAAACCGCGATACCGCCAATAAAAAAGCCGGCTGCGGCCGCGATGGCCAACCGACTTGTCGTTTTCTTCAGTCCCCCAAACATTTTCATCTCCGTGGTTTTTAGACCAGAGGATGAAAACCTTGAGCGCTGGTTATTCGAGCTTCGAGTTCAGAGCCAAAATTCGTTTTGATGGGCGCCGCCTTGTGAGATCGGCGATTCTGCCCTCGTGTTCTTGGTAACTTGGCAGGAAGGGCTAGTCGATCGAAAGCCCCGCCGTAAACCAAAATGCGC
>CAYVYD010000176.1:0-1641 GCA_964454415.1 uncultured Hyphomicrobiaceae bacterium
CCCCCGACCCCGAGCTGGCTGGGGCACTGCGACGGCGCGCTGGTGCTGGCCGGCCGGCCCGCGATCATCGCCCCGCCCGGATACGAGGCCGGGGCCGGCAATGTCGGCGAACGCCTCGTCATAGCCTGGAACGAAAGCACCGAAGCCTCGCGCGCGTTCGCCGCCGCGCGCCCCTTCTTCGGCGGCGCGCGCGAGGCCCTGATCGTCACCGCCGGCGGCGAGCGCGCCCGCGGCTCGGCCGGGGAGCTGGTGGGTTATCTGGCGCTGCACCGACAAAAGGCCGCCGTCGAGCACATCGGGGAAGCCGCCGGCGATGTGGCCGATCTGCTGATGGAGCGCGCCGCGGCAGGCCCCGGCGGCCTCTTGGTGATGGGCGCATACAGCCACGCCCGCTGGCGCGAGCGCAGCTTCGGCGGCGTCACCGAAGCGGTGCTGCACCGCACCCGCACGCCGGTGCTGATGAGCAATTGAGCCCGCAGGGGGCGATTGACAAGCGCCGAGCTTGCCCGTTGAATCGGGCCGCATGAGCGACCCCCGCAGTCCCGAGGGGGCGCCTCCGCGACATCCGCGACAAACAGACCCAGCAACGCGTCACCAGCGACCAGGAGCGCCGAGATGGCTGCAGGCATGATATCCGACCAGGAGAAGAAGGGCTTTTTGATCCACCTCGCGGCCTACGTCGTGGTCAACGCGGCGCTGGTGGCAGTCAATCTGGCGACCGAACCCCAGGAATGGTGGTTCATCTGGCCGCTATTGGGCTGGGGCATCGGCATCGGGGCGCATGCGCTCGCGCTCTACCTGCACGCGCGCTCCGCCGACGGCGGTCAGATGGCGCGCCCCGAGGCGCGCGGGTTCATCACCCACCTGTTCGTCTATGTGGCGGTCAATCTGCTGCTGGTCATCGTCAATCTCAGGACCACGCCCAATGTGCTGTGGTTCCAGTGGCCGCTGCTCGGCTGGGGGTTGGGCCTGGTTGTGCACGGCCTGCTGATCGGCACCGGCCGCGCCACGCCGCCCGCCGCCGCCCGTCCCGCGGGGGCCGCGGCGCCGGCCAAGCGGGCGGGCAAATCCCCCGCCAGGAGCGCGGCCAAGTCCTCCGCCAAGAGCCCGGCCAAAACCGCGTCGAAGTCCCCGGCCAAACCGCCCGCCAGACGGTCCGCCAAGACGGCGCGCGCCGGCGCCGGCCGCACCAGGCGGCCGCCGGGCCGGCGGGGCGCGGCCAAGAAAGGCTGAAACGAGCATGCATCGCCCGACCCTCCCGGGCGGCCTTCTCGCCGCGATGCTAGCCCTCGCCGCCCTGGCGGCAGCGCCTCACCGCTCGGCCGCCCAGGACGAGAGCGAGCCCGCATGGGCGCAGACCCTGCGCGACCAGCTCGAGCAGGACGAGCACTGCAGCCTCGCCTACATGACCGACGTGCGCGAATTCGAGTTCCACGACGGCGTCGTCGCCAACGGCCGCGCCCATTGCATGGACAAGCGGCAATTCGACTTCACCTGGGCGCCGAAGGAGATGCGGTTCGACTTCAAGCGCTGCGGTCCCCAGGTCTGCTGAGACGAGGGCCCCGGTGCGTCAGTCGTCGCAGTCGACCTCCTCGATGGTGCAGCCGGCGGAATCGAAGTCGACCTCGCAGCCCTTCCTCT
>CAYVYD010000176.1:1741-5856 GCA_964454415.1 uncultured Hyphomicrobiaceae bacterium
CGTACAAGCCGTTGGCGGCGGCGGCCGTTCGAGGGAGACCCTAGATGATCATGAAGGCGTTCACGTTTCACAGCCTGGCGGCCTCGCTGGAGGACACGCCGCCGGGTTTCGGCGTGACGGTGAATTACGAAATCCTGGAGGGCCTGGTCGAGAACCTGATCGACTCCAAGCTTCCCGCCGATCTCAGGAGCGAGCTCGAGGCGCTGGCCGAGGAGCACGACTGCGCCTTCAAGGACTGGGGCGAGCACTGGTTCGTGCAGTTCACCAAGAAGAGGCGGCATCCGTGAGGACGCCTTGCCCGAGGCCGCGCGCGCCGCTCCCGCTGCTCGCCACCTTCGCCTGCGCCCTCGTCCTGCTGGCGGCGCCCAGGGGCGCGGCCGCGGCCGAATACGAGTACGCCAAGCGCGGCCACGCCATCGCCGAACGCCTGTGCGCGCGCTGCCACGCCGTCGAGCGCACCGGCGAGAGCCCGCACAAGGACGCGCCGCCCTTCCGCACGCTGGCGGCCAAATGGCCGCTCGAGGACCTGGAGGAGGCGCTCGCCGAGGGCATCGTGACGGGCCATCCCGACATGCCGCCCTTCGCCTTCGAGCCCGACGACATCGCCGCGCTGATCGACCACCTGCACGACATCTCCGAGTCCCGCGCGGAGACCGGCGAGCAGGGGGGCGACCCGAAGACCAAGCCGGCGCCCTGACCGCCGGCTCCACCGGGTTCGACGCCCGGCCTCGGGCGTCCCTCCACAAGACCGCACGAACCGTATTGCGCAACCAGAGGTCGTCGCGAATAATGCCGACTCTGGCTGAAGGAATAAAAATCGGGAGGAACAAGATGACCTGGGCAACGATGTCTCTGATTCAAAAGCTGATGGTTCTGGGCGCGGTCGCGTTCGTCCTGGTGCTGATCCCGTCGCTGCTGCCCTATTTCGGCATCGCGCCGGTTTGGATGACGGACTACTTCTATTATCCGGTCCTGGTGATCGCGCTCTACGCGGTATATCTCCTCTACCAAGCCACCAAGTCGCCCTGACGGGAACTCCCCGCGCGGCTTCGGCGCGCGGGAGAATGCCATGACGAACGGGACGGCGGGTCCACCCGGGCCCGCCGCCTCCTCATGTCCAAGAGTCCGTCGGGGTGCGTGGAGCGGGTGAGGAGAATCGAACTCCCGACACGTGGCTTGGGAAGCCACTGCTCTACCACTGAGCTACACCCGCGCAGGCCCCGGTGATAGCACAAAGCACCGCGCGCGAATATCGGCGCGTGAAGCCCGGGCGCGGCGCCGATAACCCCTTTGTGAGTGATCGCTCCGGCCCCGATGTGCTAGCTTCGCCGCCATGAACCAGACGCTTGGACCCAAGGGCTTCGAACCCGCCGCGCGGGCCGGCAAGTTCGCCGACCCCGACCGCACCGCCGCGGGCGAGCCCCGCGCCAGCGTCGCCCTCGACCGGCTCGAGACGCTGTGGATCAATACCGGCACGCTCTGCAACATCGAGTGCGCCCATTGCTACATCGAATCGAGCCCGAGCAACGACCGCCTCGCCTACATCGCCGCGGCCGAGGCGGCGCGCTTTCTCGACGAGATCGAGGCCCAAGGCCTCGGCGCCCGCGAGATCGCCTTCACCGGCGGCGAGCCCTTCATGAACCCGGACATGCTGGCGATGGCGGGCGACGCGCTCGCCCGCGGCTTCGAGGTCCTGATCCTCACCAACGCCATGCGCCCGATGCAGCGGAAGCGGATCCGCGAGGGCCTGCTCGCGCTCAAGGCGGCCCATGGGGAGCGGCTTACGCTCCGGGTGAGCCTCGACCACTACACCCAAGCGCTGCACGAGGCCGAGCGCGGCGCGGGAAGCTGGGAGCCGACGCTCGCCGGCCTCGACTGGCTCTCGGCCGAAGGCTTCCGCACCGCGCTCGCCGGGCGCACGATCTGGGGCGAGAGCGAACGGCAAGCGCGCGCCGGCTACGCCGGTCTCATCGCGGCGCGCGGCTGGGCGATCGACGCGGACGACCTGTGGCAGCTCGTGCTCTTCCCCGAGATGGACGAGCGCGCCGAGGTGCCCGAGGTCACCACCGAGTGCTGGTCGCTGCTGGGCGTGAACCCCAGCGACATGATGTGCGCGACGAGCCGCATGGTGGTGAAGCGCAAGGGGGCGGCGGCGCCCAGCGTGCTGCCCTGCACCCTGCTCCCCTATGACGGCGCCTTCGACATGGGAACGAGCCTGGCCGAGGCGGCGGCGGCGGACGGCGGCATGTTCGAGAGGGGCGCGGTCAAGCTCTGCCACCCGCACTGCGCCAAGTTCTGCGTGCTGGGGGGCGGAGCGTGCTCGGCCTGAAGCGCCGGGTGCCACGCCGCACCAGGAACTGATCGACGCCTCCGTGCATTGCTACAATATGAGCTCGGTCTGCCTGAACCGTTGCATCGAGGCCATGAGCACCGGCGACACGATCCTGAAGGACCGCATCCGCAGGGTCGCCGAGACCGTGCCGATGTGCACCGCCCGCGCCGAGTTGGCGGCGCTGGACTCGCCCCGCCTGAAGGAAATGGCGGCGGTTTGCGCGAAGGTCTGCGACGACTGCGAGAAGGAATGCCGCAAGCACGAGAAGCACCACGTGGAATGCCGCAAACGCGCCGACTCCTGCGCCGGGGTCATCGCCGAGCGCAAGAAGCTGACCGCCGCCTAATCGCCACTTGACCATGGCCTCCCGCGCGCCGGGGCCGGCGGAGCGGGGCGGGCCATGCCCGCGCCCCGATAGCGCCGGGGCGCGCCTCAGCCCCAGAACCGGCCCGAGGCGCCGATCGCGACGATGGCGAGCCCCAGCCCGATATTGGTGGCGACGACCCGCCTGATGGTGGTCAGATTGGCCGCCGCCACCGGCCACTCGCGGGCGGCGACGGCGGCACGGAACCGGCGGTAGGGGGCGAAGTAGAGGTGCAGGAACAGCGCGATCATCGCCAGGCCGACGCCGTGCATCAGGTGAATGTGCAGGCCCGCCCCCGAAAACCCGCCGAAATATCCGAACACCAGCCAATAGCCGGTAACGGGTAGCGCGACGACGGCGGCCCAGACGACGGGGAAGAAGCGCCTGAAGACGGCGTCCCACAGGCTCAGGCGCTCCGCCGGCTTGAAGCTCCCCAGCGAGGGGCGCAGCACCGCGTAGGCGAACACCATGCCGCCGACCCATATGACGGCGGCGAGCGCGTGGATCGAGATCAACAGGGCGGGAAAGTCGGGCATGGCGATGAGCGCTCCAGGGTTTCGAGGCCGCCGCCCTCCCCCCAAAGGCGGCGAGAGGGCGGACAAGATGCCGCGGCGGCGGCGGTCAAGCCGGTAATTCGCCCCCCGTGGCCGGACGGCGGGCGCCGACCATCACCGTAGTTTTACTTATCTATACATGCGACGGGGCGGCCGATAGACTCGTTTTCAAGGTTCAAGCCTCTCGAGGCGACGACAACAACAAGCCGGCTTGCGATGCGATGGGGAGAGAACCCTGCATATTCGGGCAGCCAGATTGCCGCTCGTGCCACGTCTTCAAGCACACCGATTGGCAGGTGCTGGAGGGGGCTGACCTCGCCGCCCTCAGCGACGGCGTGACCAGGCGCGAATACCAGCCGGGCGAGGCCGTCTATTCCGCCGGCGAGCCCAACCGCGGCATCTATTGCATCTCCGGCGGCGCGCTCGGCATCAAGAAGACGGACGCCGAGGGCAACGCCATATTGGTGCACTTGGCCTATCCCGGAGAGACGCTGGGCTACCGCTCCTTCCTGCAGGGCGGCGAGCACAAGACCAGCGCGGAAGCGTTCGAGCCCAGCTTCGTCTGCCACATCAAATCCGACGCGGTTCGCCGCATTCTCGGGCACAACCCGAAGCTCGGCCTGCAATTCCTCGGCCGCGCGACGCGCGAGCTGGAGGAGGCGCACGAGGCGATGCTGCAGTCCTCCACGCTCTCCAACCGCGCCCGCTTCATCCACCTGCTGGCGCTGTTGCTGCGCCGCCATGGCCGCCGGGGACCCGACGGCTCAGGCTCCATCCACCTGCCGCTGAACCGCCGCGACCTCGCCGGCATGATCGGAACCCGGCACGAGACGCTCTCGAGGATCATCGGCCGCCTGGAGGCCGA
>CAYVYD010000177.1:0-5791 GCA_964454415.1 uncultured Hyphomicrobiaceae bacterium
TCGAGGTGCCGAGCACGCTCACCAGATAGACCGGCAACAAGGCGTGGATCGTCTCCGACGAAATATCCATGAACATGCTGACAAAGCCGAGCGCCCAAATCCCGCGCGGAATGTCGCGTAGCACGGAGCTGGTCTTATCGACGCCGGTCATGCCGCTAATTGCCGCATGAGCAGGTGAAGGCTACGAGCTTTTGCGGGTTGGGTGGACGCAAGCCCGAAAATATTTGGCTTGGTCCCGTCATTGGCTCCGGACGCAGCCGCGCTCACGGAGCTTTTTGCGGCGCCGGAGCCGCGATCTGCCGGTCGAGTTTGGGCGCCTCGATCCGCGTCACGGTGCCGTCGGCCCATTCGACCGAGAGCGCGGCCGGGGCGGACTCGCCCTTGGGCAGGCCGAGCGTGACCTGCGGCGCCTGGTCGGAGGTGAGCCCCTGGCCGGCGATGTGGGTGTAGATCGGCGCGGCCCCGCCCTCGAGCGTGACGCGGGCGCCCACGCTTGCCGGTGTGTCGGGGAGCCGCACCGCGATAAACCGGCCCGGCGTGCGGTTGAGATAGACCCGCGGGGCGCCCGCCATGTTGGCCCACACCACGTCGAGCCGGCCGTCGCCGTCGAGGTCGGCCAACAGCGGCGTGTGGCCGAAAGCGGGATTGGCGGCCTTGTCCGAGGTGTAGAAGCGGGGCTCGGCGCCGCCCGCGCCCAGCAGCAGCTTGCCCGGCAGCTTGACGAGCAGGTGGGGCGGCCATTTGACGTAGTTCTCCGCCACCAGCAGGTCGAGGGCGCCGTCGAGGTTGAGGTCGGTGAAGGCCGCCCCCCAGGCGAAGCCGAAGCCCGAGAGCCCGGCCGCCTCGGTGATGTCGGTGAAGGCGAAGCCCCCGTCATTGCGCAGCAGCAGCCACTGGGCGGCGAATGTCTGATCCTTCCGCAGATCGCCCTTGACCAGTCGGGGCGGCACGGAATTGCCGATGTTGCTCAGGAAGATGTCGAGGTCGCCGTCGCCGTCCAGATCGGCGATCGCCAGCCCCATCCAGAAGCCGTAGCCCGACCGGAACCGTGCGAGCGAGAAGGTGCCGTCCCTTTCGTTGCGCAGGATCTCGACCTCGCCGGTGTTCTGCGCCAGCACCAGATCGGGCCAGCGGTCGCCGTCGAGGTCGGCGAAGGAGGCGGTGAAGGTGTTCTGCCTACCGCGCGCGGTCCGCCCAGTCGCGTCGAGGAAGGCGCCGCCGCCGATGTTCCGCAGCAGCAGGTTGGTCTTGGCGTGGGCGGGATCGTTGAAGACGGTCGAGCGGAACGACTTGGCCTCGACGAAGGCGCTCACATAGAGGTCGACGAGGCCGTCGCGGTCGAAGTCGCCGGCGCTCACCGCGAGCGGCACCGCCTCGGGCGGAAGCGCCAAGGCAATGTGCCTGCGCTCGAAGCGCCCGCCCTTATTGATCCACAGATCGAGCCCGGCGCGGCCCGCGGTGACGAGATCGACCTTGCCGTCGCCGGTGAGATCGATCGAGAGCGCGCCATAGGTGGCTTGTCTGTCGCCGAGACCCGCCTCGGCGGCGATGTCGACGAGCGCGCCCTCGCGCAGCGCCAGCAGCGCGTCCCCCTGCCCGTCCGAGCCGCCGAGAAACACCTCGTCGCGGCCGTCGCCGTCGATGTCGATCGCCGCCGCCGCCAGCAGCGGATGGCTCGTTCCCTTGGACCAGCGGTGGACGAAGGGCGCGGCGAGCTCCTCCAGAACCGGCTCCGCCACGCCCTCGGGCGGCGGCCGCCAAGCCTCGCCCGGCAGCAGCACGGCATAGGCCGCGATCAGCGCAAGCGCCAGCAGCGCCAGTCCCGCTACCGTGAGCGTGCGTGCCATCGCTCCCTTCCATCGCCGCCGGCGGCCCGGACCGCCCGGCGCCCATCCAAATTCCGCCGCCGGCTCCGCCCGCGGCGCCTCGTCCCCATCCTTCCCCTTTCGATACCTCAACCGCCGCCGGGCGGATAGGGCTCCTCGGCGATCACCTCGAAGCGGTCGATGCCGTACCATTGCCCGGTATCGGCGCGGGCTGTGTCCATGATCAGGGCGCGCCGCGCGGGGGCGAGGCGAAAGCGCAGGGTCTTGTCCTCGATGGAGGGGGCGATGGAGAAAGGAGGCAAATCCGCCCGTGACGGCGCCGCGGTCAGGTGAAATGCAAACCGATAGGCCCGCCCGTCGTCGGGCAGAAGGTAATGGAATTGGAACTTGGCCGGATAGCGTCGCCCGACATAGAAGAAATGGGAGGTGAGCCTGTATCCCTCCCCGGCCTTCTTCACGTCCCGCCAGTCGCCGTCGATTTCGCCGAGCGACCAGCGCCGGCGTCCCTTCACCGGCAGAAGCAGCCGCGCCGGCAGCGTCTCGAACGCCTTCGCGTCGAAGGTCTCGGGCAATGAGGGATAGAACTCGGCCCGGGCGTCGGCTTTGAGCGGAACGGCGTAGTCGGCCAGCGAATGCCCGGCCGTCAGCCTGTCGCGAAGCTCGCCGAGGCCGAGCAGCCGGGACTTGTCCTTGAAGATCCAGCCCAGATAGGGATCGATGAACACCCAGCGTCCGTCGGAGAGCCGCACCGATATGGCGGAGTGCGCATCGGTGGGGAACAGCAGATCGTGACGCTCGACCCGCAGCCGGTCGCCGAGCACCCAGCGCGCGGCGGCGACGAACTCGGTGCACTGGCCGCCGCCGGACAGGAAGGCGATCGGCTCTTTCGCGGGCTTGAAGGGCTTGGGGAGTCCGCGCAGCCGGTTCCAAAAATCCCTTTCGCCGCCGACCCGCCAATAGCCCGCCGCCCAACGGGCGAACCGCTCCACCGCCTCCTGCTCCGACGGCGCCGCCCAAATCTGGCCGGTCAGCCTGGTCCTCTGCTCGGAGGCGTAAAGCTGAACCAGGACCTTCGGCAGAAACAGCAGGGCGAGGGAGAGAATGGCGCAAGCCGCCAGTTTCAGTCCCCGCCGCCGCCCGTCATGCATGACCGCCATCGCTCCGCCAACCATCCATCGTGCCGGCATTGTAGCCGCGATCGCGCCAAGCGCCAGCAGCGCCGGTCCCGCTACCGCGAGCGTGCGTGCCACCGCTCCCTTCCATCGCCTCCGGCGGCCCGGACCGCGCCGCCGGTCCCTTGCCCTTCCCGCCATCCTAACCGCCCAGGAGCGGACAATGCGATCTGTCAAGCGGTAGCTGCAACTGGCGAGCACGCGCCCTGGTTAAAGGATCAGCACGTTGTAGGCCACCGCGGTTTCTTGGGCGAGTTCGTCCATCATGCCGCGGCGCGCCGTCCATCAGTTCGGTCTCCGCGAGCCTGCGTGCGTCCATGCGGGTGCCGCGGAGGAGAAGTTGTCCCTCGCCCCAGACCAGCCGCTTCAGCATGCGCTCGGTATTGTCATCGCCGCCGGATCTCTTTTGCCCCTTCTTCGCGCCAACCACCGCATCGGCCATTGGAAAGGCCGTGACGCCCGCTTGCGGATCCGACTTGAGCAAGGCGCGGGCAAGCCGGGAGGCGTTGTGGACCCGTTGCGTGCCTCAGGGCGGATCGTCGAGTATGAAGAACGTGCGGACGGAATGTCTTCACAAAGCGAATCCAGTGACGACGTGCCGGGCGCGCCGATGTCCTCCGGTCCTTTGCACGCCGTCCCGGCAATCAGTCCGCGGCACCGGCCAACACTTCCCGGACCAGATAGTAGCGGTGGGGCATATCCTGCTTCATCTGCGAAAGAGGGTCGGCGAACTTGGAGACGCGGGAGTCGATCTCGGCCCAATCCTCCGGGCTCAGACGGCGCATGGCGGCAGGGAAGAACTGGTTCTCCTCACCCGCCATGTGCTGCCGTTCGTTATCGATGAATTCACGTGCGATGCGCACGAATCGATCACGCGGGATTTCGCTGTCGATCAGCACCCCGACGACAGCGCGGGCAAGGTTGAGGAGCCGTCTGGAACACTCCTCGTGCTGGCTTTCGAGATCGGCGAACGCCTCTGCCTGGAGCGGATCACGTTGCAGAAGTTTCCGGAGGATAAAGTCTTCCTTGGGATGGTGGTAGAGGTCCGGAAAGCTGCGGAAATAATCGACGATCTGGGTGAGAAGATCGTAATCGACGTCCTCTGCCCGCTCGAAACGATCAACCTCCCGTCCGAGAATATCGAGCAAGCGGCTCATATTTCGGTGTTCTTCCCGCAGCATATCCATCGTCAGCGGCATGGCACGTCTCGCAGCTTACGCCATGCCCCGACACCAATTGAAATTGGGTTCCGCGTCAATGATGTGGGTCAATCGCCGATCCGGTGAGCGTTCGGGCAGGTCGACAAACAGGCGATGGTCCCGGTCGTTTACGGTGCCGACGGACGCCGGCTCTGAACCAGCCTCACGATCGGCGCTCCGGCCGCCCGATGGTGAATCCAGACCGTCGGGAACCGCCTCGCTCGGCGCAGCCCGCGTTGATCTTGATCAAGGGCCGCGCGGTCCGGCCTGCCATAATTAATGTGTTTCGCGGGGTTTGGTGCGCGTCTCGAATTTGAAGGCGTGTGAAATTGGACGAGTTTAGCGATCCGGGGAGGGTGGTGCTGCGCGCAACGTCGAGGAAATGTCCGGCGCGAGAGGATGTGCTCACATGGCCACGGTACGGCAACTGCTCGACAGGAAGGGACACTCGGTCCTAACAATCGGACCGGAAAACACCGTGTTCGATGCCATCGAGAAGATGGCGAAGCACAACATCGGATCGTTGGTCGTGATGGAAGGGGAAACCCTCGTCGGCTTGATTGACGAGCGCCTTTACACGCGGAACGTCATTCTGAAAGGTAGGTCGTCCCCGAACACACCCGTCAAGGACATCATGGCCGAACGTGTCATTTGCGCCCTTCCCGAACAGTCGGTCGAAGAATGCATGGCCGTCATGACAAAGAAGGCCGTGCGCCACCTGCCGGTGCTGGAGGGCAACCGCGTCGTCGGGATCATATCGATCGGCGACTTGGTCAATCACATCATCAGCGATCAGAAATTCATCATTGAGCAACTCGAGCACTACATCGCCGGTCAGTAGATGATGCCTTGAGCGCCGCCGAACGCGCGGACGGCAATGGAGAGAGGGAGGCCTCGCACTGATGCCGTGCCTTCCCGCCATCCTAACCGCCCAGCAGCGGGTAAGTCTCCTCCGTCACATAGGGCCCGCCCCCCTTGGAGGCGCGGGAGGAGAACAGCACGAAGCGCGCGACCGGGAAGGTGCCGCCGAGGAACGCGCCGTGGTTCTCCAGATAGGCCGCCACCGCCGGCGGTTTGCTGCGGCGCAGCCGCGCGAGCGTCACGTGGGGCTTGAATTTGCGGGCCTCGGGCGCCCGGCCCACGGCGCGGGCGGCGCGCTCATGGGCGCGGTGGAGCGCCAGCAGCGCGTCGTTGGCGACCACGTTGGCCCAGACCGAGCGCGGGCTCCGCCCGCCGAAGCTCCCCAGCCCGTCGATGGTGAGATCGAAGGCCCGGGCGCGGATCGAGAACAGCTCGGCGGCGAAGTCGCGGGCGACGACGTCGTCCACGTCGCCGAGGAAGCGCAGGGTGACGTGATAATTCTCCGGATCGATCCAGCGCGCGCCCACGAGCCGCCCGCTCAGGCCGGCGAGCCGTTCGGCGATCGCGCCTGGAATTTCCAATCCGGTGAAGAGCCGCGGCATTTTTTTTAGATTCCCTGTCGTGCCCTCCGGGCACTCCCCGCCCCTTGTCGTTACATTCCCGGTCGCGGCTGCGCCGCTCCCCGCCTCTTGTCGTTACATTCCCGGTCGTGCCCTCCGGGCACTCCCCGCCT
>CAYVYD010000178.1:0-5763 GCA_964454415.1 uncultured Hyphomicrobiaceae bacterium
AGGTGGCGCGCACGCTGGCCGATCTGGAGGGGGCCGAGCGGGTCGGGCGGCTGCAGGTCGCCGAGGCGCTGAGCTACCGCGCCGAGACGCGCAGCCAACGCGAGGCGGCCTAAAGTCCCGCCGCCGCCCCGCCCCTGTATTCCGATCACTCCGAAGGCTTCGCCACCGGCTGGGCCGCCAACGCCTTGCCCGCGCCGCGCGCGGGCCGGGGCGCGGGCTTGTCCGCGAGCTCCTTCAGCGCCGCGGCGCGGGCGCGGCGGCCCGCTCTGACGTCGATGGTGACGGGCCCAGTCACCGAGCACATGCAGGCGAGCCGGGCGCGGCCCTCGAGGCCCATGGCGCGCAGGGTCGCCGTCTCGCGGGGCGAGGGCGGTTCGAGATGCTCCTCGCCGGCGACGACGACGACGGGATCGGAGCCGCATTCGCCCTTGCGGCAATCGTGGCAGACCGGGATGCGGGCCCCCTCGATCGCCTCCAGCAGCGGTTGGCCGCCGGCGACCGCGAAGGTCCGGCCGCTCGATCGCTCGAACACGGGAACGCGCGCCCGATAGGCGCGCTCATGGGTGAGGCCGCGCGCCCAGGTGAGGACGATCAAGAGAAGAATCGCGCCCTGCGCGGCCAGGACCACCCAGGCGGGAACCTCGAGCCCCAACAGACCGCCCAAGCCGGCGGCGACGGCGGGCACGCCGAAGCCGTAGAAGATGGCAAGGGCCGAGAAGGTGAAGAGCTGGAACACCCGGAACAGCCGCCCGGCGAAGGCCCGGGCGAGCGCGAAGAACAGCGCGAGCGAAAGCCCGACGGCGAGCGCCAGATGGGAGAGATAGGCGGGATAGCCGATCAGCGCCGGGTCGCCGGCGGTGAAGAACCAGGCGATGAAGCCCGGCAGCAGGCCGTGGAACAGCTTGCGGTGGCCGACATAGCGGGGGCTCGGATCGGCGAGGTCCCTGAAGATCGTGGCGTTGGGATTGATGTCGTGGCAGTTCTTCTGACACTGGTGGCAGGTTGGACAGAACCGGTTGGGCACCAGCAGCAGCGGCGACTGGCCATAGGCGCGCTCGAGCGGCGCCATCGGGCAAAAGGTGCCGCACCAGCCGCTCTTGCCCTCGAGGACGAAACCGCCCAACAGCGCCAGCGCGAGCGCCGTGCCCATCATCGCCAGCAGCGCGGGCGCGTGGTGGTTGAGCAGGGGATGGCGCAGGAAGACCAGCGCCACCAGCAGCGCGACGGCGACCAGATAGGCGTTCTCGCGCGCCCAGGCGGGCAGCGGCCGCCCGGCCGAGAGCCCGAGCCGCCTGGGGAGCTGGTTGAGGACGGCCATCGGGCAGACGTTGCGCCAGAAGCCTGGCGCCAGCAGGAACAGCAGCGGCAGGGCCGGGATGGCGGCGAGCCAGAACAGCCTGGCGCCGAGCTCGGGCCGGGCGGCGAGCAGCCAGAGGAGGCCCGCCGTCACCGCGAGGCCGGCCAAGCGGATCAGCCTCCACAGCCACGGCGGAAACAGGGTTCGGCGCGCGGCCGGATTGGCGAAGGGCAGTCTATCGGTCGACGACATCGTTACGCACCTGATCGCGGCGCCCGGCCAAGGCCGAGGCGCCAGGGAACCAATGATGGCCCACCGTGAACGCTTTCCCGATGAGCTTGGTCAAAAACGGATGATCAGGCGGAAAGCGGCGGTCCGCGGCCCTCTGGCGCCAGCAGGGAGCGGCCGGAAAGGGCGGCCGCGGCGGTGGCTGGCACCGGCCAGGGCGCGCGGGGGGCGCCCGTGAGGGGGGCGAGCGCCGGCAGGGGTGCGAGCGCCAGATGGGCGGTCAATCCGAGGCGGCACGGGCAGGCCGGCTTGGGCGCGGATTTGCCGCCTCCGCCGGCGCCCAAGGTGCCGTTCCACGCGGTGGCGGGCCCGTGGGTACCGCAGGCGAGCATCGCCCGCGGCGCGCCATCCCGGCCACCGCCCGCCTGGCCCATGCGCACGATGTGCCAGGCGGCGAAACCCGCCTGGACCAGCAGGCCGGCGAAGGCGATCAGGGCGGCGACGCGGCGGATGTCCGGCGACCGGAACCACGTCATTTGTCGGCGCCTCGCATCGCCGACACATTGGGCGCGGGCGCTCCCTTTGCAAAGCGGCGGCGCGCCCATGGGACCAAAGGTTAACGCCGCCGCCTGGGGGGTAAGCCTTTCTCAAGGGGTTTCCGGTTGACTTGGGGGCGCGGGAGGCGGGCCCCCGCGTGGTATCAGGCCCGCGAGCAGACCGGGTCCAGTCCGTGCAGTTCGAGCGTAACCCAAAGAGTTTCGGCGGGCTAAGATCCGCCAACACCAACGACAAGATCCTCTGCCGTCCGGGCGAGTGCGCCAAAGACCGCGCGGGTCTGGCCAAGGAACGGGCGGGAAGCCGGGGCCCGAGCGCCGGCGCGTTCGTCGCGGCGGGAGCCGGATTCGGGTTCGCATTGGCGGGGCTGGCCGCGCATCAGGGCTTCCTGCAGGGCGTTCCCGCCCTGCCGCTCGCCGGGCTCGGAATCGGGATTCTCGGCGGTCTCGCGCTATGGCGCGCGCGCGCGCGGCGGCGCTCGACGAGTGCGCTGGAGGAGGAGCGGCTGGCGCATCTCGCCGAACGGCTAGAGGCCGGCATCGAGACGCTGGAGGACATGCGCTGGGGGCTGCGCGACAGCGAGGCGCGCTACCGCGACCTGGTGGAAGGCCAAGGCGACGTCATCTTCCGCTGCGACCCCGAGGGCCGGCTCACCTTCGTCAACGACGCCTTCTGCGCGACCTTCGGCCTCGAGCGGGAGGAGGCGTTGGGACGTCATTTCGAGGTGTCGGTGGCGGGCGGCGACTGCGCCGAGGAGGGCCAGCCTGAGGGCGCCGCGGGGGCGGACGGGCGGCGGCGCTACATCCATCAGGTGGAGACGCGCGCGGGGCGGCGCTGGTTCGCCTGGGAGGATTTCGAGATCTTCGACGACAGCGGCCGGCTGCGCGAGGTGCAGTCGCTCGGGCGCGACATCACCGAGCAGCGCGAGGCCGAGGCCGCGCTGCATAAGGCCCGCGACGAGGCCGAGGAGGCCAACCGGGCCAAGTCCCGCTTCCTCGCCGCCATGAGCCACGAGATCCGCACGCCGATGAACGGCATCCTCGGCATGACCGGGCTGCTGCTCGACACCGAGCTCGACGCCGAGCAGAAGACCTATTCGCGCGCGATCCAGACCTCGGCGAAGGCGCTGCTGTCGCTGATCGACGAGATCCTCGACTTCTCCAAGATCGAGGCCGGCAAGCTCGAGCTCAAGCGCGCGGCGTTCGATCTGGCCGAGGCGGCGCAGGGGGTGACGGAGCTGCTGGCGCCGCGCGCCCGCGACAAGGGTCTCGAGATCGGCTGGTACGCCGATCCGGACCTGCCGGCGGTGGCCGTCGGCGACGAGACCAGGCTGCGCCAGGTGCTGATGAACCTGGTCGGCAACGCCATCAAGTTCACCGAGACCGGCGGCGTGGCGCTCGAGGTGGAGCGGGAGACGGAGGAGAACGGGATCGTTTCGGTCCGCTTCCGGGTGCGCGACACCGGGATCGGCATGGCGGAGGCCGAGCAAGGCGCCGTCTTCAACGAGTTCGAGCAGGCCGACGCCACGCGGTCGCGCCGCCATGGCGGCACCGGGCTGGGGCTCGCCATCTCCAAGCGCCTGATCGAGGAAATGGGGGGCGCGATCCGGCTGAAGAGCGCGCCGGGCGAAGGCTCGACCTTCATCTTCGACATCCCGCTCGGAACCGAGGGCGCGAGGACGGTCGGGGAGGGGTGGCCGCAGCTCGCGCGCACCCACAACGTGCTCGTGGTCGACGACGGCGCGGTCGAAGCGCCGATCATCGCGCGGCTGCTGGAGGGGCGGGGCTGCGCGGTCGAGCACTCGCCGCCAGGCGAGGCGGTGCTGCGGCTGTGGAGCGCGTGCGCCGAGGGGCGACCCTTCGACATCATCGTGATGACCGCCTCGATTGCGCGCGGCGGCGGCGCGATAATCGCCCAGGCGGGCGAGGCCTGCGGACCAGGACGCGCGCTGCGGGCGATCGTGCTGGTCGACGCCAGCGAGCGCGGCGAGGTCGAGGAGTTCCGCCGCGTCGGCGTCGACGCCTTTCTGGTGCGCCCGGTGCGCCCGGTCTCGCTGCTGGCGCAGATCGAGGGCGGCGAGGCGAGCCAGGCGACCGCGCCGGCCTATGGCGGGGCCATCGGCGGGGGACGGGCGCCCGCCGCGTCCCGGGAGCCCGCCGAGGCGCCGAGCACGCGCGGCCCCAGGGTGCTGCTCGCCGAGGACAACGACATCAACGCGCTGCTGGCGCGCAAGATGCTGGAAAAGAGCGCCTGCGAGGTCACCCATGTGGAGGACGGCAGGCAAGCGGTGGAGGCGGTAGAGCGCGCCATGGGCGAGGGCGGGAGCGCCTTCGATCTGGTGCTGATGGACATCCACATGCCGGAAATGGACGGCATCGAGGCGAGCCAGGAGATCCAGCGGCTGTGCGCGGTCTCGGGCGTGGCGCCGCCGCCGATCGTCGCGCTGACCGCCGACGCCTTTTCCGAGGAGCGCCAGCGTTATCTGGAGGCGGGCCTCGACGACTATCTCGCCAAGCCCTTCGAGCGCGAGGCGCTCGAGGCGCTGCTCGCCAAATGGGGCGAGGAGCCTGTCGGCGCGGCCAAGGAAGCGGCGCTGAAAAGCTCGGCCTAGGGCCGGACCGGGGTGGCGGTGGGCGCTAAACGCCGCTCTCCACCAAGGCCCTGGCCCGAGGCTCTCCACGGGAGGGCCGCTCCTTCACTCCTAAATGTCACGATACCTTCGAAAACATTTGCTACCGCCGCGAGACCGGCGGGGCGGACCGATTCGCGCGCCGGCCGGCCGGTGCCTAAGGCCGCCGGCAGCGGCGAAGGAGGCGAGCCATGAGCAAGCTGCGTGGACTGGTGGGGCGGATCAAGCCCGCCCGCAATCCGCTGCATCTGGCGTTGCGGCCGACGCCCCTCCGGCTCGGCCCCTCGGGCCCGGAGGCGGGTCCGGTGGCGCTCGGGCGCATGGGGTCGCTCGAGGTGCGCCTGGCGGCGACCCGCGGCGACGTGCGGCGCGCCCAGCGGCTGCGCTACCGCGTCTTCTACGAGGAGATGTCGGCGGTGCCCGACGCGCTCTCGACCATGTCGCGGCGGGACGAGGACGCCTATGACGCGGTGTGCGACCACCTGCTGGTGGTCGATCACGCCGAGCTCGAGCACAGCCGCCGCCGGTGGCGCAAGCGGCCGTGCGTGGTCGGCACCTACCGGCTGCTGCGCCAGGAACGGGCCGAGCTCAATGGCGGCTTCTACACCCAAGGCGAGTTCGATCTGGCACCCCTGATCGCGGCCAAGTCGGCGACCCACAGCTTCATGGAGCTGGGCCGCTCCTGCGTGCTCAAGCCCTACCGCAACAAGCGCACGGTCGAGCTGCTGTGGCAGGGCATCTGGAACTATGTGCGCCACCACGGCGTCGACGTGATGCTGGGCTGCGCCAGCTTCGAGGGCACCGACCCATCCCGCCACGCCGAGGCGCTGAGCTTCCTGCATCACCACGCGCTGGCACCCCAGGAATGGCGGGTGCGGGCGTGCGCGGGACGCGGCGTCGACATGAACATGATGCCCGCCAGCCGGATCGACGCGCGGGCGGCGCTGCGCGGGCTGCCGCCCTTGATCAAGGGCTATCTGCGGCTCGGCGCCCATGTGGGCGAGGGCGCGGTGATCGACCGCCAGTTCGGCACCACGGACGTGCTGGTCATCCT
>CAYVYD010000179.1:0-5760 GCA_964454415.1 uncultured Hyphomicrobiaceae bacterium
GGCCGGCCGGCCCGTCTGCGAGGCACCGTGGATCGGCATGGCCGCTACCTCACGATTCCAGCGCCTCGCTCTCGACCGCCGCGTCGCGCTCGGCGTGCACCGAGGCCGGCGCCCGCTCAAGCCACCATTCGCCGGTCACCGCGATGGCCCAGGCGCCGAGCGGCGCGGTCAGCAGGATCGAGAGCACGGCGACCGCCAGGATCACCTCGCCCGGTTCGGTCGCCATGCCGGCCGCGCGCATCGCGATCAGCGCGCCGCCGCCGATGGCCGCCTGGACGGTGGCCTTGGGGATGTAGGAAATGACGACGAACAGCCGCTCGCCCCTGTTGAGGTCGCTCTTCAGCAGGCACAGCCAGGTGCCGAGGCTGCGCGCCACCAGGCCGAGCGCGATCAGGAGCGCGCCCTCGAGGCCCGCCTGGAGGGCGACCGACACGTTCACCTGCGCGCCCACCATGACGAACAGGAGAATCTCGGCGAATACCCAGATCTTGCCGAGCTTGGCCGAGATCCCGTGCGCCATGTGCTCGTCCTTCTCGAGGATGATGAAGCCGACCGCCATCACCGCCAGCAGCGCAGCGAAGGGAACCCACCCGCCCAGCAGATGCTCGATCTCCACCAGCAGCACCGCCAGGCCGATCACCACCAGCACGCGCTTGGTGGCGCGGGGATTGAACCGTTGGAACAGCTTCATCAGCACCAGGCCGACGGCGAGGCCGACCGCGATGCCGGTGACGATGGAAATCGGGATTCCGGCGATCGCCCAGCCGAGGCTCACCTCGTTGCCGGTCAACATGCCGATGAGCACGCTGTAGATGACGATGACGTAGACGTCGTCGATCGAGGACGCCGCCAGCACCATCGTCGGGATGCCCTTCTCGGCCCCCATGCGCCGGTCGATGAAATTGATCATCAAGGGCACGACGACGGCCGGCGAGACCGCGCCCAGCACCGCGCCGAGGATCGCGCTCTCCAGATAGGTGAGGCCCAAGAGCGGCGGCCCCAGGACGGTGATGGCCGCGGCCTCGATCGTCGCCGGCACCACCGAAAGCAACACCACGCGCATGCCGACGCGGTTGAGCGTGTTCCGGCTCAGCTCGAAGCCGGCGCGCAGCAGGATGACGATCAAGGCGATCAGGCGAAGATCGCTGGAGACGTTGATAAGCGTGGGGTCGAGCCAGTTGAGCACGTAGGGGCCGAACAGGACGCCCAGAAGCAGCATGCCGATCAGGCCCGGCACGGAGAGTTTGCGGACCCCCCAATCGACCAGGAGGCTCAAGATGACGATTTCGGCTAGGCTGACGATCATTGGCCAAAGCCCTCCTCATGAGGGACGGGCGCGGGTTCTCGCACCCCACCGCGGGACGCCCACACGGCGCTTCCTCCGGTGAGTACAAGAGTCACTCCCGCCACGTTCGAACCGTAGCTAGGAATCATCAGCCCTGAATGGCAGTTTTGGGGGACCCCATCCCCGAGTCGGGGAAAGCTAGAAAAACCGTCATGGCAAGTCAAGCGCTCCCCGCCCGCGCCTCACTCGCCGCTTTCGCCCGCCTTCTCCCTGATCCTGTCCCAGCGCGCCAGCCGTTCGGCGATCGCCTCCTCCTGGCCCCGGTCGGTGGGTCGGTAGAAGCGCTGGCGCTCCATCCCGTCGGGGAAATAGTTCTGCCCCGAGACCGCGCCCTCCACGTCGTGGTCGTATTTGTAGCCCTCGCCGTAGCCCTCTTCGCGCATCAGCGCCGTCGGCGCGTTGAGGATGTGCTTGGGGGGCGGCAGCGAGCCGTTCTCCCGCGCCGCCCGGCTCGCCTCTCCGAACGCCCTGTAGGCGGCGTTCGATTTGGGCGCCGTCGCCATGTAGACGACCGCCTGGGCGAGCGCCAGCTCGCCCTCTGGGCTGCCGAGGAAATGATAGGCGTTCTTGGCGGCGTCGGCCTGGAGCAGCGCGTTGGGATCGGCAAGCCCGATGTCCTCCACCGCCATGCGCACCAGACGGCGGGCGATGTAGAGCGGGTCCTCGCCGCCCGCCAACATCCGGGCGAGCCAGTAGAGCGCGGCGTCCGGGTCGGAGCCCCGCACCGATTTGTGCAGCGCGCTGATCAGGTTGTAATGGCCGTCCTGGCCCTTGTCGTAGAGCGGCGCGCGGCGTTGGACGAGGGCGGTGAGCGCCTCGGCGCCTATGAGCCCGGTCGCGGCGTCCTGGCTCGCATAGACCTCCTCGGCGAGGTTGAGCAGCACCCGCCCGTCGCCGTCCGCCATGGCGAAGAGCGCGGCGCGGGCCTCGCCGGTCAGCGGAACGGTCCGTCCGAGACTCGCCTCGACGCGGGCCAGCATTTGCTCGAGCGCGGCCTCGTCGAGCCGGCGGAAGGTGAGCACGCTGGCGCGCGAAAGCAGCGCCGAGTTGAGCTCGAAGGAGGGGTTTTCGGTGGTCGCCCCGATCAGGTGGATGGTGCCGTCCTCCATGTGGGGAAGAAAGGAGTCCTGCTGGGCGCGGTTGAAGCGGTGGATCTCGTCGACGAAGAGCAGCGTGCCGCGGCCGGTCTCGCGCTTGGCCTTGGCGGCCTCGAACACCTTGCGCAGGTCCTGGACGCCGGAGAAGATCGCCGATAGCTGGACGAAGTCGAGAGCGACCGAGTTGGCGAGCAGCCTGGCGACGGTGGTCTTGCCGGTGCCCGGCGGGCCCCAGAAGATCAGCGAGGCGAGCCGGCCCGATCCGATCATGCGCGTGAGGATGCCCCCTCGGCCCAACAGGTGGTCCTGCCCCACCACCTCGCCGAGCGCGGCCGGACGCAGCCGGTCGGCGAGCGGCTGCGGCGCGTCCTGCTCGAGGCCTGCGGCTTCGAAGAGTGAGGCCATGGGGGCTCCTAGCCGCCGATGCGCAGATTGAGGATCCGTTTGCCGCGTTTCAGCGACAAATACCAGGGTCCGGCCGATGCCTGCATGATCTGCTCTAGCTGCTTGGTGGACTTGATCTTGGTGTCGTTGACGGCGACGACGATGTCGCCGCGGCGCACCACGCCGTATCGCTGCGCGATCGAGCTGGGCGAGAGGTCGAGCACGACGACGCCGTAGGCGTCCTCATCCAGCGACAGCTCCTCGGCGAGCGCCGGCGACAGATTGGCCACCTCGGCGCCGGAAAAGGGGGTTCTGCCGGCGAGATTGCGCTTGTCGCGCGGCGGGTTCTCGGGCGCGGCGATGAGCGCGACCTCGGTCTCCAGCCGCTTCCCCTCCCGCATGGCGATCACGTCGACGCTGCCGCCGATCTTGTGGGTGGCGAAGCGGTAGAGAAAGGCACGGGGGTCTTCCACCGTCTTGTCGCTGACCGCGACGATGACGTCGCCCGCCTTGAGGCCCGCCTTGGCCGCGGGGCCGTCGGTGCGCACCTGCTTGACGAGCGCGCCCGCCGGGCGGTCGAGGCCGAGCAAACTGGCGATGTCGGGGGTGACGGGCTGCAGCGAGGCGCCGAGCCAGGGGCGCCTGACCGTTCCCCCCTCGAGCGCCGAATCGGCCACCAGGCGCACCATGTTGGAGGGGATCGCGAAGCCGATGCCGATGGAGCCGCCGCTGCGCGAGTAGATCGCGGTGTTGATGCCCACGAGATTGCCGTTGAGGTCGACCAGCGCGCCGCCCGAATTGCCGGGATTGATGGCGGCGTCGGTCTGGATGAAGAATTGATAGTCGGAGATGCCGACGCGGGTGCGCGCGAGCGCGGAGACGATGCCGCTGGTCACCGTCTGCCCCACGCCGAAGGGGTTGCCGATGGCGAGCACCAGATCGCCCACCTCGAGCGCTTCGGAATCCTCGAAGCGCAGATAAGGGAATTTCTCCTTCGCCCCCTCGATGCGCAACACCGCCAGATCGGTGCGTTCGTCCTTGAGGACGAGCTTCGCGGGAAACTCGCGCTTGTCGGCGAGCACCACCTTGATGTCCGCCTCGCCGCGCCCCTTGATCACGTGGTTGTTGGTGACGACGACGCCGTCGGGGCTGACGATGACGCCGGAGCCCAGCGAGTTCTGCACCCGCTCGCGCGGAATGCCTGAGCCGCGCCCCATGAACTGACGAAAGAAGGGATCGTTGAAAAAGGGCGAGACCCGCTCCTGGACCAGACGGCGCACATAGACGTTGACGACGGCGGGCGCCGCGTGCTTGACGACCGGCGCGAAGGAGCGCGCGATCTCGGCCCGGGAGGCGGGCACCTCCTGCTGCGCCAGGAGCGCCGTCGCACCCGCGCAGGGCAGAAGCAGCGCGGCGCAAATTGACGCCGCGGCCCCCGCCCTTCTCCGCCGTCGATCATCCATCGGGTCGAAACTCCCACGCCCCGGGGGCGTTTTCCAGCCATTGTCCTTCGCCGCAAGATATACGCGCGGCGCGCGGCCATGAGAAGGCCGCGCGGGGTCCTTGGAAGCGCGGCCCGCGGCGCCAATCCAAATCGAATTCGGCTCGACTCTGACCTCCCGCCTGCTACCATTGCCGCCACAATGAGAACTGATGGGAGAGGAATTCATGCGTAAAATATTGGTTGGTTGTGTTGCGGCTCTGGGCCTCGTCTTCGCGCTTTCCACAAGCGCGATGGCCATCGAGGTCTCCAAGGACGTGGAGGTCGAGGCAGCCCCCGCCGAGGTATGGAACAAGATCGGCGGCTGGTGCTCCATCCGCAATTGGCACCCCGCGATCAAGACCTGCGAGATGAGCGAGGAAGGCGGCGACACGTGGCGCATGCTGACCACTCAGGACGGCGCCAAGATCAAGGAGAAGCGTACCGCCGAGGGCGATATGAGCTACGGCTACATGATCGCCGAAAGTCCGCTTCCGGTCGCCAACTACAACGCGACCATCACCGTTGCCAAGGACGACGACAGCAACGAGACCAAGATTACCTGGAGCGCTAATTTCGACGCCAAGGGCGCCAGCGACGAGGACGCCCAGAAGGCGATCGAGGGAATCTTCGAGAGCGGCCTCAACGCTATCAAGGAATCAATGGAAAAATAATCCAAGCTACTGATATCAGCTCGAAAAAGCGGCCTCTTGCGGAGGCCGTTTTTTTTCGTTCGGGCGCCCTCGAGGCCCGCCGCCCAGTCCCTGAGCCCAGTCCCGGAGCTCGGGCCCTAGGCAGCCGCGGCGGCGCCTTCTTCCTCGGCTTCCCGTTCCTGGGTCGGGCCCGAATCCTGGCCCCTCGCCTCGGGATCGCGGTCGACCAGCTCGATCACCGCCATGGGGGCCGAGTCGCCGAAGCGGAAGCCCGCCCGCAACACCCGCGTGTAGCCGCCGGAACGGTCCTTGTAGCGCGGGCCCAGCACCTCGAAGAGCTTCTTGACCATCGCCTCGTCGCCGACGCGGGAGACGGCGAGCCGCCGCGCCGAGAGGTCGGCGCGCTTGGCCAGCGTGATCAGGCGATCGACCACCCGCCGCAGCTCCTTGGCCTTGGGCAGGGTGGTGATGATCTGCTCGTGCTTGATGATCGCCGCCGACATGTTGGCGAACATCGCCCGGCGGTGACTGGATGTGCGGTTGAGCCTGCGGCCTGCTCTGCGGTGACGCATAATTCTCTCCAACTCGCGGGCGCGGGACGGCGCCCGCGCCGCTCACCTAATAATGGTCCTCGAAGCGCTTGGCCAGCTCTTCGATGTTCTCCGGCGGCCAGTTCGAGACATCCATGCCGAGATGCAGCCCCATGCCGGCCAGCACCTCCTTGATCTCGTTGAGCGACTTGCGGCCGAAGTTCGGCGTGCGCAGCATCTCGGCCTCGGTCTTCTGGATGAGGTCGCCGAT
>CAYVYD010000180.1:0-5739 GCA_964454415.1 uncultured Hyphomicrobiaceae bacterium
ATCGGCGAAGGCGAAGGCGTAGCCGTCGACGGCGGCGTTGGTGTGGGCGGGGATCGGGCGCGGCGCGGTCAGGGCGCCGGCGAGGTAACGGCCGGTGGCGTGGGCGAGCCCGACCTCTTCCCTCCCTACCACCGGCGAGACGCGCTCGCGCAGGATGGCGAGCGCCTGGGCGTGGGTCAGCCGGTCCTCGTCATGCAGAAAGCAATCGTTGCGGAGTTTGCGGCTCATCTGTGCAGGGCTCGGGTGTGCAGGGCTCGGGTGTGCAGGGCTCGGGCTCTCGCTCGCCGGAGACGCGCTCGGCGTCCCCGATCATAGGAGCCGCCGCCGCTGGAGGCCAGCGCCGTGAGGGCCGCGCCCGTCCGGGGTGCCCCTTCGCCTCGATGCGCCGCCCGTGCTACCGTCGGCGCCGGAGGTGAAGGGAGGGTGCCATGAGGCATGGTCTGGCGGCGCTCGCGGCGGCGGTCACGATGCTCGGCCTGTGTTCGCTTCCGGGCTCCCTCTCGGCCGGGTCGCTGCTGGCGCGCGGCCTTGCCGGCCTGCCGCGCCCGGCCCCGCAATTGCGCCGGGTGGACGGGGAGGATTACCGCCGGCAGGCGCGCTCGCGGCATGTTGCCGGTTACGCCCTAGACCGGCGCTCCTACCGCTGGGCCTACGGCTATGTCGGCTACGGGCGCCCCTATCTGCGCTACGTCTATCGCTGCCGGCGCTTCAGCTATCAATGCGCCCGCCTGCCCACCCGCGGGGCCTATGCCGCCGCCTATGCCGGCTACGACGCCTATGCCGCCGCCGCGCCGCGCCGGGCGCGCGCGCCGGAACCGCCCGTCCGCCTCGGCCGCTACTACGTCTATCCGGAGATCGACGCGCCGCCTCGCGGCGCGGAAATGGGCGCGGAGGACGAGGCGTTCTACGACGGCCGGGAGGTCGCCGTTCGCGACCGCTCCGGCGCCTTCGCCAGGATTGCCTCGCCGGGGCGCTCGGCGCGCTGGGTGAGGATCGGGACGCCAAGCGCGCGTTAGTCCTCCGCGCGTTGGTCCGCGCCGGCGAGCAGCGCTTCCGCCGCCGCCAGCTCCTCCTTGGTGTTGACGTTGAAGAACGGGTCGAAGCGCTGACCCACCGCGCCTTGCTCGTCGAAGGCGGCGAGCGCGCAGTCGTGCCGCTCGGCCCATTCGCGCACCCGCCGGGTGCCCGCCAGCAGCGCCTGCCGCAGATCCTCGGCCAGCGCCGTCGGCCAAAGGCCGAAGGTGGGGTGGGTCCGCCCGTTGCAGGCGGCGAGCGCGATTGCCGGGTAGCGCTCCCCCAGCGCGCCCTCCAGCCGGGCGACCAGATCGCTTGGGAACAGCGGCGAATCGGTGGCCGCGGTCGCGACCCAGCGGGCGTTGGCGTTGGCGCGCGCCCAGTCGAGGCCGGCGAGCACCCCGGCGAGCGGACCGGCGAAGCCCTCGACCGGGTCGGCGACGACGGGGAGCGAAAATTCCGCGAAGCGGCCTGGATCGCCGTTTGCGTTCAGGATCAGCTCATCGACCTGGGGCGCCAGGCGGCCGATGGCGTGGGCGAGCATCGGCTTGCCGTTGAGCGGGGCCAGGCACTTGTCGCCGCCGCCGAAACGGCGCGACCGGCCGCCGGCGAGCAGCACGCCGATGACCGCGTCAGCCGGCATGGACGGCCGAAATCCCGAACGGGGGGTGGAGGGGATGAGGTCTCATATTCATCTTATCGAATAGGTGGGTAGCGGGGCTGCCCGTTTTGTGGTCAAGTGACGGCGGCGACATCATACATGCCCATTGGGCGCCGCGCGCCTCCGGTTCTCCCGCCGAGGCGCCGGGCATCCCGCGACGGCCGCCGCGGCGCCGGCAATGGCAACGGCGTAGGTAGAGCGAGCGACGATGGCGAAGGCAATTGACAAGAAACAGATTCTGCAGGCGCTGAAGCGGGTCAAGGGACCCGATTTGAGCGGCAATATCGTCGATCTCGGGCTGGTCTCGGAGATCGTGATCCACAACGCCAAGGTGTATTTTTCCATCAAGGTCGACCCCGCCAGGGCCGAGGAGCTCGAGCCCCTGCGCCAGGCCGCCGAGCAGGCGGTCAAGGAGATGGGCGGCATCGAGGCGGTGGCGGCGACGCTGACGGCCGACCACGAGCAGGGGGCGGCGGGCGGCAACGGCTCTGGCGCCGCGCCCGGACCTGCCGCGGGCGGTCGTCCGCCCAGGGCGGGCGAACCCGGTCTCGGCCGTGGAAGAGTGCCGCTGGTGCCCGGCATCAAGCAGATCATCGCGGTGGCGTCGGGCAAGGGCGGCGTGGGCAAATCGACCACGGCGATCAATCTCGCCCTCGGCCTCCAGGCCAACGGCCTCAAGGTCGGCGTGTTCGACGCCGACGTCTACGGCCCCTCGCTGCCGCGGCTGCTCGGCGTGTTCGGCCATCCCGAGGCCACCCCCGAAGGCCAGCTCGCGCCGGTCGAGGCCTATGGGCTCGAGGTCATGTCCATGGGCTTCCTGGTGGAAGAGGACACGCCGATGATCTGGCGCGGGCCGATGGTGGTTTCGGCGCTCAATCAGATGCTGCGGGACGTCGCCTGGGGCGAGCTCGACGTGCTGGTCGTCGACATGCCGCCCGGCACCGGCGACGTGCAGCTCACCATGGCCCAGCAGGTGCCGCTGGCCGGCGCGGTGATCGTCTCGACCCCGCAGGATCTCGCCCTGATCGACGCCCGCAAGGGCCTCAACATGTTCCGCAAGGTGAGCGTGCCGGTGTTGGGCATCGTCGAGAACATGAGCTATTTCCTGTGCCCCAAATGCGGCGAGCGGTCCGACATCTTCGGCCATGGCGGAGCCGAGAAGGAAGCCACCACGCTCGACGTGCCTTTCCTCGGCGCGGTGCCGCTGCACATGGACATCCGCGAAACCTCCGACAGCGGCAAGCCCGTGGTCGCGAGCGCGCCCGATTCCGAACAGGCCAAGATCTACCGCGAGATCGCCGCCAAGACCTGGGAGGAGTTGGAGCGCGGCCAGGAGCAGGCGGGCCGCGCGGCGCCGCGGATCGTGATGGAGCGCTAGGACCTAAGCCCTAATTCGTCTAGGCAAGCTTCGGCACCAGCTTGGGCGGCGCGGCGCGGCTGGCGGTCGGCGCCGCCTTGCGCGCACGCTCGAGGCGCTTGACGGTCTCGGTGACGTGCGCCGGACGGCCGAAGAGATAGCCCTGGGCGTAGTTGCAGCCCAGCTCCCGCAGCAGCGTCGCCTGGGCCGGCGTCTCGACGCCCTCGGCCAGGATGTCGATGTCGAGCGCGTGGCCGAGGTCGATGATGCAGCGCACGATCGCCTGGGCGCCCTGGTCGCGGTCCAGCCGGTTGACGAAGCAGCGGTCGAGCTTGATCGTGGTCAGCGGCAGCCGCGATATGTAGCTCAGGCTGGAGAAGCCGGTGCCGAAATCGTCCATGGCGATGCCGACGCCGAGCTCGCGCAGCTTCTGGAACTCGCCCAGCACGTCCTCGGCGTCCGACATCAGCAAATTCTCGGTGATCTCGATCTCGAGCTGGGAGGGCGGCAGGCCGCTCTCCTGCAGCACCTCGGAGACCAGATCGAACACGCCGATGCGCTCGAATTGGACGGGCGAGAGGTTGACGGCGACGTTGCGCGGCTCCGGCCATTTGGCCGCGTCCTGGCAGGCGCGCCGCAGCGCCCACTCGCCCAGCGGCACGATCAGCTCGGTCTCCTCGGCGATCGGAATGAAATAGGCGGGCGAGACGGCGCCGTGGATCGGGTGGAACCAGCGCAGCAGCGCCTCGTGGGCGATGATCTCGCCGCTCTTCAGATCGATCTTGGGCTGGTAGTGCAGGTCGAAGCCGTCGTTGGCGAGCGCGTTGCGCATCTCCTTCTCGCGCTGGCGCCGCTCCAGATAGGCGGTGTCCATGGCGGGCTCGAAATAGCGCACCACGTTGAAGCCTTCCGAATAGGCGTTCTTGACGGCGACCTCGGCCTTGCGCAGCAGCATCGCGGCGTCCTCGGCGTCGCCGGGCGCCATGGCGATGCCCATGCACACGGTGCATGAGATGTCCTCGCCGTTGACGATGTAGGTGCGGTTCAGGCCCTCCTGCAGCTCGGCGATGAAGGTCTCCAGGTCGCTGCGGGCGATGTCCTCCATGGCGATGGCGAACTCGTCGCCGTCCATGCGGCCGATAACGATGTCGTCGCCGACCAGGCGGCGCATCCGCCGCGCGACGACCTGGAGCAGCGCGTCGCCGGTGGCGTGGCCCAGGGTCTCGACGATCTCGTCGTGCCGGTCGAGGTCGATGCTGACGATCGCGATCGTGTCGGTCATCTCGTTGGCGTTGGCGAACCAGTTGGTCAGATGCTCGGCGAAGGCCTCGCGGTTCAGCAGGCCGGTGAGCTTGTCGTGCTGGGAGAGATAGCGGATCTGGGCCTCGGCCTTCCATTGCTGGTGGATCTTCATCCCGACGATCAGCGTCGGCACGCCGACGGCGACGATGATCAGCGCCGCGGTGACGGCGGCGATCAGCCCGAAGGCCTTGCTCATCTGGGCCGCCTGTAGGGTGAGGTCCACATAGGAGCGCACCGAGCCGAGGAAGACGCCGGCGTCCTTGATGGGCACGGTGACGACGGCGTAGCGCGACGGCCAGGTGCCGGGCGGCTGCTGGATCACCTGGGTGACGGCTCCCTCGGGGGCCTCCTGCTTGGTCGGCCCCAGGAACGGAGAATCGACGGCCTGGGTGATATCGCCGATATCGGCGCTGGCGCTGGTGTGGATCAGGTTGCCGTGCTGATCGAACAGCTCGAAACGGAAGATCGGGCTCACCTTGGTCATCAGCGCGAAGATCTTCTTGGTATCTTCATGCACCTGCCGGGCGATGAAGATTTCGCCCAGATCGCGGACCTCGCGTTTGAAGTGGTTCGACCAGCGCATGGCGATGGTCTCGCCGTGTTTGGAAAGCTCCGAGTCGATGATGGCGGATGAGGTCTTGGTTCCGGCCAGAATTGCCGCGGCGCCGAGCAGGGCGAGGCCGAGGATGACCGTCAGCTCCTGCAACAGCGAATACTTCGAAATAGACACGACACGCCCCGCTTGGTTGTCTGGTTCGAAACAACCGACCAAGTCGTAAAGTGGGAAGGTAAATATCGCGATAACGCGATGATTCCGCGAAGACATCCCCCCGCAACGGGACGCCGCGGCGAAGTCTAGTTAAGTCGACGGCAAATTTTGCCGGGCGGGATCGGGATTTCGGACCGGGCGCCGGTCGCGGCCCGCGGCTGCACGCGCTGATTGCCGGACCGGAAGGCTGCAACCTCGCCCGGACGCTAACCGCCGGTCATCGACATGTGACGGGAGACGGCGGGCTGGTTGGTGCGCCGGTCGATCACGAAATCGTGACCCTTGGGTTTGCGGGCGATCGCCTCGTCGATCGCCTGGTTCAGCAGACCGTCATCGGCGCTGGCGCGCAGCGGCGTGCGCAAATCGGCCGCGTCCTCCTGGCCCAGACACATGTAGAGCGTGCCGGTGCAGGTGAGGCGCACCCGGTTGCAGGACTCGCAGAAATTGTGGGTCATCGGCGTGATGAAGCCGAGCCGCCCACCGGTCTCTTCGACCTCGACATAGCGCGCCGGGCCGCCGGTGCTGTAGGAGATGTCGGTAAGCTGCCAGCGGTCCATCAGCCGGGCGCGGACGATAGAGAGCGGCAGATACTGGTCGGTCCGGTCGCCGTCGATCTCGCCCAAGGGCATCGTCTCG
>CAYVYD010000181.1:0-5738 GCA_964454415.1 uncultured Hyphomicrobiaceae bacterium
ATCAGGTCGATGTCGAACTCGCGCTCGAGCCGCTCGCGGATGATCTCCAGATGCAGCAGCCCGAGGAAGCCGCAGCGGAAGCCGAAGCCGAGCGCGGCGGAGGTCTCCATCTCGAAAGTGAAGCTCGCGTCGTTGAGGCGCAGCCGCGCCATCGCCTCGCGCAGGTCCTCGAACTCGGCGGCGTCGGCCGGAAACAGCCCGCAGAAGACCACCGGCTGGGCCTCCTTGAAGCCCGGCAGCGGCGAGGCGCAGGGGGTCTTGGCGTCGGTCACCGTGTCGCCGACGCGGGTGTCGGCCACCTGCTTGATCGCCGCGGTGAAGAAGCCGATCTCGCCGGGCCCCAGATGGCCCGTCATCTCCTGCTTGGGGCGGAACACGCCGACCCGGTCGATGAGATAGGAGGCGCCGCTCGCCATCAGCTTGATCTTCTGGCCCTTCCTCAAGTGCCCGTCGATGACGCGCACCAGCACCACCACGCCGAGATAGGCGTCGTACCAGGAGTCGACGAGCAGCGCCTTCAGGGGCGCCGCCTCCTCGCCCTTGGGGGGCGGCAGTCGCGTGACGATCGCCTCCAGCACCGCCTCGACGTTCTTGCCGGTCTTGGCCGAGATCGGGATGGCGCCGCTCGCGTCGAGCCCGATCACCTCCTCGATCTGCGCCTTGACGCGCTCGGGCTCGGCCGCCGGCAGATCGACCTTGTTTAGGACCGGGATGATCTCGTGGTCGTTATCGAGCGCCTGATAGACGTTGGCGAGCGTCTGCGCCTCGACGCCCTGGCTCGCATCGACCACCAGCAGCGAGCCCTCGCAGGCCGCGAGCGAGCGGTTGACCTCATAGGCGAAGTCCACGTGCCCCGGCGTGTCGATCAGGTTGAGCCGGTAGGTCTCGCCGTCCTTCGCGGTGTAGTCGAGGCGCACGGTCTGCGCCTTGATGGTGATGCCGCGCTCGCGCTCGAGCTCCATGGAATCGAGCACCTGCTCGCGCATCTCGCGCGCGCTGAGCCCGCCGCAGATCTGGATCAGCCGGTCGGCGAGCGTCGACTTGCCGTGATCGATATGGGCGATGATCGCGAAGTTGCGGATCCGCGCCAGCGGGAAGGCGGATGGGTCGGCCATGGCGCGCTTCTAGCACCGCCCCATGGCGCGTCAAGACGAACGAAAGGGGGCGGGCGCGCATGGCGGCCCATGGGATCCGCCGGGCGGGCGCCAAGATGAATGGCGGATGAACGGCGCCCTCACGGCCGGTTCAGCCGGGTTTGGCTACAACCCTCCCGTCATGGCCGCGATGCCGATCAACGCGGCCGGGACGAAGGGTTCGGGCAACGGCACAGAGAACGGCTGATAAGCCAACTATCGGGAGATCGACGATGTTGAAGGGACTTCTCACCACCACCGCCGCCGCCCTCGCCCTCGCGGCGGGCAGCTTACTCATCACCCCCGGCCAGGCCCGGGCGGACGTTCACGTCAGCGGCAATTGGGGCTCCGTCCATGTCGGCCAGCGCCACCACCGCCGCGCCGAGCGGCACCACCATCGCCGCCATCATAGCTGGCGCGGCCACCGTTACGGCCCGCATTGCCGGGTCCTCTACCACACCGAGCGGGTGCGCTATTGGAACCGCCGCCACCACCATTGGGATTTCCGGCTGGTCCGGCGTCCGCACGAGGTCTGCTACTAGGACCTAAAGAGACATCCGTGTCCGGACCTCGCCCTGCGGGTCCGTGACGTCCAGGAGCTGCCGCTCTAATGCCCCCGCGAGCGGCAGCTCTTTTTTTGTCCGCGCGCCAAGCTTTCAGAGGGACAACGGCGCGACGCCGAAGAGGGTGCCGTGCAGCGCCAGCATCACCGCCCACAGGGTGGCGCCCAGAGCGAGCCGCCAGGGCGCGACGTCGGCGAGGCGGAGCCGCGCCCGCCCCCGCGCGAGCGCGACCAGGGGCACGAAGGAGGTCTTCGCCTCGAACGCCCGCCACGCCTCGCCCATTTCCTTCCGCTTGCGGATCTCCTGCAGCCTGGCGCCGCCGATCGAGAGCAGCGCCAGCGCGCCGAAGAAGACGATGGCCGCCGGATCCGGGTTGTTGAGGAGATGCAGCAGCGCCCACAAGCCGATCCCCCACATCACCGGATGGCGCGTCACCGCGCAGACGCCGCGCCAGGGCTCCTCTCCCTTGAGCGCGCCCCCGCCGCCCGGCAGGCTTGGATTGGGCGAGGTGAGGCCCGCCACCAGCAGCAGGAAGGCGAATAGCATCAGCAGGGCGGTGAGGGCGCGCGCGAGCCCGCCGGTTACGCAGAGCGGGCTTAGCGCGGGCGCCGCGCCGAACGCCTTGACGAGCCAGACGATGCCGGCGAGCGAGGCGAGCGCGAAGACGCCCATATAGACGCGTTGGCCCAGCCGCTCGACCGCCCAGCCCCGCAGCGGGCTCGAGGGGACGAGGTGAATGGCGAGAAAGACGAGCGCCGCCGCCGTCAGATTGATCATGACCTGCTCCTAACCCTCGACCGTCTCGCCGCTCTGGGAAAGTTTCGGCGTGCGGGACGGCTCCTCGGGCCACCCCTCCTCCTCCGCCATGTCGCTCCAATTCAAGGACTTGTAGTTGAACCCGCCCTCCAGCGTCGGCTTGACCACCGCGAAATAGGGCGAGAGGTCGAAGTCGCGCGGCGTGTAGAGGCTGTGGTGGCGGATGTGCAGGATCTCGCGCCGCGAGAACGGGCTCGCCGCCCGCTCGTGACGCGGGATGGACTGGATCAGCGGCAGGATCGGGTAGCGGACGTTCTGAAAGGCCTGGGCGATCAACGACGAGCAGATCGCGCGGGTGGGATCGCTCGAGCCCAGCGCGATCAGCCGGCGGCGCCAGCGCACCGGCACCGGGGGCGTCGGCATCAGCATGAAGCGGGCGAGGTCGAGGATGTGGCGGGTGTCGTATTTGAGGCCGATGCTGTTGATCATGAAGTCGACGACCTGCTTGCGGTCGGCGACGGTGAGGCCCACGGGTCTGCAAATGCGGGTGTTGTAGGCCTGGTATTTGGAGAGCGGCACCGCGACGCAGCCCTCGCCCAGATTGGATTCGATCAGGCTCAGCGCCTCGCCGTCCCTGTTCTGGGGCTTGAGCGCGTCGCCCACATAGAGCGCGGCGTGCGACCAGGTCGACTGGGTGAGGTACTTGATCACCGTCGAGATCCGCTGATTGCCCTCGACCAGCAAAATGTCGGCCGGCTGCAAGGTGCGGCGCAGCGTGATCGGGTCGGACGGCGTGAAGGGCTCGTAGCCGCTGGACTCGGCCTCCAGGAAGCCCGTCATCCAGTGGCCCACGCGGTCGAGCGCCCGGTCGGCGAAGGTCATGGGGCTCCGCTCCCAACGGCGGGGCGGGGGCCGGCGCCCGCCCGATCGTCGCATCTCGCCTGCCCGTGTCGCTTCATGGAGCGTTTCTAACGCTTTGCCGGACGCGGCGGGACTCAAAAAAATGCGACTTTCCCGCTTCTCAGCCCCGCAATTCGCCGCCCGTCGCCTCGGCCACAGCGATCACCACCCGCTCGCAGACCGCCTCGATCTCCTGATCGGTCAGCGTCTTCTCGCGCGGCTGCAGCGTCACCTCGATGGCGAGCGACTTCTTGCCGTCGGGAACGCCCTTGCCCGCGAACAGGTCGAACACGCTGACCTCCTCGATCAACGCCTTGTCGGCGCCCGCCGCCGCGCGCACCACCTCCTCCGCCGCCACGCCCTCGTCCAGCAGGAAGGCGAAGTCGCGGGTGACGGGGAGCAAATCGCTTTGCGCGAGCGCCCGCCGCGCCGTGGTCTTGCGGCGCTGCGCCGGCAGCGCGCCGAGGTCGATCTGGAAGGCCGCCACCGGCCCCTCGATGCCGAGGGTGCGCAGCGTCTGGGGATGCAGTTCGCCGAAGGCGCCGAGCACCAGCTTCGGCCCCAGCTTGAGCGCGCCAGAGCGGCCGGGATGGAACCAGGGCGGCGCCTCGCGGCCCGTCTGCACCTTGTCGGGCTCGAGGCCGAGCGCGGCGATCAGCGCCAGCGCGTCGGCCTTGGCGTCGTAGAGGTCAGCCTCCCCGGCCGTGCCCCACCAGTGGCGTCCCGTGCCTGCGAGCTTGGTCCGTCCCCCGCGCACTCCCGCCGCCGCCATGTATTGGTCCTCCTCGCGCGGGCCGCGATAGGCCTGGCCCACCTCGAACAGCGCGCAATCGTTATGGCCGCGGTCGCGGTTGCGCTGGAGCGCCGCCGCCAGCCCGGCCAACAGGCTGGGGCGCATGCTGGAGAGTTCCGAGGAGATCGGGTTGGCGAGCTCGAGCGTGTCCTCGCCTCCGCCGAAGGCGCGTGCCTGGTCGCGGGGCACGAACGACCAGGTGACCGCCTCGACCAGACCGCGGCCGGCGAGCAGACGGCGCGCGCGGCGCACCCGCTTTTGCGATTCCGTCAGCACCGGGCGCGCGACGCCCTCGAGGCGCGGCAGCGGCGTGGAGACCACCTGATCGACGCCGACCATGCGGATCACCTCCTCCACCAAATCCGCCGCCTGATCGACGTCGGGCCGCCAGGAGGGCACCGCCACCTTGTAGTGCGGCCCGCGGCCTGAGAGCCAGAACCCCAGCGCCGTCAGCACGTCCTTGACGCGGCTTTCGCCGAGCTCGAGCCCGGTCAACCGCACGACTTCCTGAACGTCGAATTCGATGACGCGGTCGCGTTCGGGCGGCGCGCCCGCGACCGTCACTTCGGAGGGTTCGCCGCCGCAAAGCTCCAGCACCAGCGCGGTCGCCATCTCCATCCCCGGCAGCACGAAAGCGGGATCGACGCCGCGCTCGAAGCGGTAGCGGGCGTCGGAGAGGATGTTGAGGGCGCGGCCCGTGGCGGCGGTGCGCAGCGGCGAGAAATAGGCGGATTCGATCAGCACGCTCGTCGTCGCTTCCGTGCAGCCCGTCGCCTCGCCGCCCATCACGCCGCCCAGGCCCAGCACGCGGGCGTCGTCGGCGATGACGCACATCTCGCCCGTCACCTCGTACTCGTTGCCATCGAGCGCCAGGAAGGACTCGCCTTGTCTGCCGAGCCGGGCGCAGACCGTGCCGGTGAGCTTGTCGGCGTCGTAGACGTGGAGCGGGCGGCCGCGGTCGTGGGAAATGTAGTTGGTGACGTCGACCAGCGCGTTGATCGGACGCAGGCCGATCGCCTTGAGGCGGCTCTGCAGCCAGTCGGGGCTGGGGCCGTTCTTGACGCCCCGGACGAGGCGGCCGGCGAAGACCGGGCAAGCGTCCGCGCTCTTGTTATCGAAGCGCAGCTCGATCGGCACCGGGCTCTCGAATGTTGCCGCGACCGCCTCGACCGGATCCGGCTTGAGCTTGCCCAGGCCCGCCGCCGCCAAGTCGCGCGCGATCCCCCGCACGCCCAGGCAATCGGGCCGGTTGGGGGTGATGGCGATATCGATGACGGGATCGCCCAAGCCCAGCGCCTCGGCCGCGGACGCCCCGACCTTCGACTTTTCGGGAAGCTCGATGATGCCCTTGTGCTCGTCGGAAATCTCGAGTTCGCGTTCCGAGCACAGCATGCCGTTGGACTCGACGCCGCGGATCTTGGCCTTCTTGAGCTTGAGGTCGATGCCGGGCACGTAAGCGCCCGCCGGCGCGAACACCCCCTTCATGCCGGCCCGCGCGTTGGGCGCGCCGCACACCACCTGGACCTCGCCGCTGCCCGTCTCGACGCGGCAGACCTGGAGCTTGTCGGCGTCGGGATGGGGCTCGGCGCTCAG
>CAYVYD010000182.1:0-4533 GCA_964454415.1 uncultured Hyphomicrobiaceae bacterium
GGAGATCGACCGCGACATGGCCCAACCCCAGCGCATGTTGCGCCTGCTCCAGGGCGATGTCGGCAGCGGCAAGACCGTCGTCGCCCTGCTCGCCATGGCGAGCGCCGTGGAATCCGGCGCCCAAGCCGCGCTGATGGCCCCCACCGAGGTGCTGGCGCGCCAGCATCTCGCCACCTTCGAGGCCCTGGCGGAGCCAGCCGGCTGCCGCGTCGCGCTCTTGACGGGGCGCGAGCGCGGCCGCGAGCGCGAGGCCCGTCTCAAGGCGCTCGCCGCCGGCGAGATAGACATGCTGATCGGCACCCATGCGCTCTTCGGCCAGGACGTCGCCTTCGCCGACCTAGCGCTGGTGGTGATCGACGAGCAGCACCGCTTCGGCGTCCACCAGCGCTTGGCCCTCCAGGCCAAGGGAAGCGGCCGCGGTCCCGACGTGCTGGTGATGACGGCGACGCCGATCCCGCGCACCCTGGTACTCACCGCCTATGGCGACATGGACGTCTCGCAATTGCGCGAGAAACCGGCCGGCCGCCGACCGGTGCTCACCCGCGCCGTCCTCAACGAGCGCATCGGCGAGGTGATCGAGGGGCTGGGGCGCGCGCTTGCTTCCGGCGCCCAGGCCTATTGGGTGTGTCCGCTGATCGAGGAATCGGAGACGCTCGACGTCTCCGCCGCCGAGGACCGCTTCGCCGATCTCAAGAAGCGCTTCGGCGAGCGCGTCGGCCTGGTCCACGGCCGGCTCTCCGCGCCTCGGAAGGATGAGGTCATGGCCGCCTTCGCGGCCGGAGAGCTGTCGCTCCTTGTGGCGACCACGGTGATCGAGGTCGGCCTCGACGTTCCCAACGCCACGATCATGGTGATCGAGCATTCCGAGCGCTTCGGCCTGGCGCAGCTGCATCAGTTGAGGGGCCGGGTCGGGCGCGGCTCGGATCGGTCGGCCTGCATCCTGCTCTACAAGCCGCCGCTGGGCGAGACCGCCCGCGCCCGGCTCAAGATCCTGCGCGATAGCGACGACGGGTTCCTGATCGCGGAGGAGGATTTGCGCTTGAGGGGCGGCGGCGAGGTGCTGGGCGTGCGCCAAAGCGGCCTTCCCGTTTTCCGCCTGGCCACGCTGCCCGATCACCGGGAGTTGCTGGAGGCCGCCCACGACGACGCCAAGCTGGTGCTGACGGGCGATCCGGAGCTCACCTCGGCGCGCGGCGAGGCGCTGCGCGTCCTGCTCTATCTCTTCGCCCGCGACGAGGCGACGAGGCTGCTGCGCGCCGGCTGAACCGGGGCGCCGCTAGGCCGGCTCCTTCTGCCGCTGATTGCGCGTCTCCTTCGCCTCCTTGGCGAGGGATTGGAGCTTTTCCTGATAATGCGGCACCACCAGGCCGGCGGAGATCACCATCTTGGCCGCGTCCTCGACGCTCATCTTCAGGATGGTGACGCTGGAGGCCGGCACGAACAGCAGAAATCCCGACGTCGGGTTGGGCGTGGTGGGAAGGAAGACGCTGAGCAGCCCGTCGCCTTCTTCGTCCGCCCGGTGCAGGATCTCGCCCGTCGTCTCGGTCGAGATGAAGACGATCGCATAGAGCCCCTGGCGGGGATATTCGATCAGGCCCACCTGCTGGAACGAGGCGCTGCTTTGGGACAGCACCGTCTCGAAGATCTGCTTGAGCGCGCGGTAGACGCTCCGCACCACCGGCATGCGGCTGACGAGGCTCTCGCCGTAATTGACCAGCGAGCGGCCGAACAGATTGGCCGTCAGCGCGCCGATCAGGATGAGCGCGGTGATCGCGAAGATCAGGCCCACCCCCGGCACCTGGAAGGGAAGATAGGTTTCGGGCAGATACTGCAACGGCAGCAGCGGCTTCACCCAACCGTCGATCAGGTTGATGAACCACCACATGATGTAGATGGTTATGCCGACGGGACCGGCGACGATGAGGCCGGTCAGAAAGTAGTTGCGCAGACGGGTGCCGACGCCGGTGTGGTGGGGCTGGTACTCGCCGGCGGCGAGCTGCGCCATGGGTGATTGGGCATCGCCTTCCCCGCCACCCGCGGGGCCGGCGCCGTCCTGATCGGAGTCCTGCGGGGGCGTGTTGTCTTGAGCCATGGTCTGGTTGTCGCCGATCGCGTGCCCGTCCAGGCGCGCCGTTACCTGCCAACTAATCAGGCGGAGTGAAAATTTCAATGGCCGCCAGGCGGCCCTTCGCGGCGGAGCCTAGCCCGCCAACCTTAACGATTTGACGATTGCCGCCCGTCCGAGGAGCCGGCCTGCCGGGCCTCAGCGCACCACCAGGAAGCAATCGTGCCCGTTGCGCTTGAATTCGTTGCACAGCCGCAGCGGCTCCTCCTTGCCCGCGAACGGGCCGATCTGCAGCCGGTAGAAGGTCCCGAGATTGCCCAGATCGGTTTTCTCGATCACCGGCTCCCGGCCGCCGAGCATGGCCGCATACTCGGCCGCCAACCGGCCCCAATGGGCGCGCGCCTCCTTTTCGCTGCGCGAGCTGGCGAGCTGCACGCGGTAGGAGCGCTTGGCCCCGGGGCTGGCGGGCTCGTTGAATTCCTCCACCCGCGTCGTCCGGGTCCAGTCGGCGGGCGGCGGGCCGGATTGCCCGCTCTCCTGTTCGGCCGCCGCTTCGTCCTCCCCGTCGTCGCGGTCCCAGATCGAGTTGAAGAACCGCCCGATCCTGCCCCGCTCCTCGCCGCCCGAGTTTTGATCCTCCAGGCTCGCCACCTCGCGCTTGGCCTCCGCCGGGGCCTGCGTCTCGGTCTCGGTCCTAGTCTCGGCCCCGGACTCGGCCCCGGACTCGGCCCCGGACTCGGTTTGCCGCGCCACCGAGGTCGACCAGGCCGACGGTGAGGCGGCCGGTTCCTTCTCGGCGGTCTTCGGCGCCGGCCGCGGCGGAGCGGGCGTTTCGTCCGCCTGTGTCTCCGCCGGCGTGATCGTGGTCCGGAACGCGGGGATCTTGGCTTCCTCGTCGGCCTTGGCCTGCTTCGTCTCGGGCACCGGTACCGCCTCGGCCTGCTTCGTCTCCGGCGCGGGTGCCGTTTCGGCCTCGGCCTGCTCGGCGGGCTGGGGCTCCGGCTCGCTCTCCTTGCCGCGCCCGAACAGCGAGCGGATCGATAACCCCGAGGACCGCTCGGGCGCGACCTCGCCGCCGGCGAGCGCGGTGGCTATCCGCTCGTCGTTGGGCGCGAGCTTCTTGGCCTCCTCCAGCGCCGCCTTGGCCTCGTCGGCCTCGCCGGCGGCGCGGTAGGCGAGCCCGAGATTGAGCTTGGCCTGGGCGCGCTCGTGCGAGGTCAGCCCCTTGAGCCACAGCGCGCCCTGGAAGTCGGAGACCGCCTGGGCTTCGCGTCCCATCTGACGGTAGGCGAGCCCGCGGTAGTAGAGCGCCTTCGATATCTCGTCGAGCGACAGCTTGTCGGAGTCGATGGCGCCGGTGAGCCGCTTGGTTGCGGCGGCGTAATCGCCGTCGTCATAGGCCTTGGCGCCGGCGCGCACCAGATCGAGCCCGCTCACATCCGCCTGGCCGCGCGCGGCGGGCACGGCGGCAGCCATGGCCGCCAATGCCGCGAGGCCGAAGAGCGCCGCGCGAATGCGCCGTTTTTTACCGATCATCATGATGCCGTTGGAACCTGCAACGCATCCCATGCGCGATCAAACAAAAAAATCGGGCGAATAAAGGGCTGTCTCTGCGCCTTATTCCACCGTCACCGATTTCGCCAGATTGCGCGGCTGATCGACGTCCGTCCCCATCACCACCGCGGTGTGATAGGCAATCAGCTGCACCGGCACCGCGCCGATCAGCGGGTGGGTGAAGGGATGCGCGGCGGGAAGCTTGATATTGGCTTGCAGCGCGCATCCCGCCTCCTCCGGCTCGGCGTCGCTGACCATGACGATGCGCCCGCCGCGGGCCGCCACCTCCTGCATGTTGGAGACCGTCTTGTCGAACAGCGCGTCCTTGGGCGCGATGACGATCACCGGCACCTCCTCGTCGACCAGCGCGATGGGGCCGTGCTTCAGCTCGCCCGCCGCGTAGCCCTCGGCGTGGATGTAGGAGATTTCCTTGAGCTTGAGGGCGCCTTCGAGCGCGATCGGATAGTTGGCGCCGCGGCCGAGATAGAGGATGTCGCGCGCCTTGGCGAGATCGTGGGCGAGCGTCTCGAAGGCGCTCTCGTCGTGCAGCACCTGGTTGATGTGGCGCGGCACCTCGATGAGCGCCTCCACCAGCTCCTGCTCCTGCTCCTCGCCGATATGGCCGCGCGCGCGCCCGGCGGCGACGGCGAGCGCCGCCAGAACGGTGAGCTGGCAGGTGAAGGCCTTGGTCGAGGCCACCCCGATCTCGGGCCCCGCGAGCGTCGGCAGCACGGCGTCGGATTCGCGCGCGATGGTGGACTCCCGAACGTTGACGATCGAGACGATGTGCTGGCCCTCGCCGCGGCAATAGCGCAGCGAGGCGAGCGTGTCGGCGGTCTCGCCCGATTGCGAGATGAAGAGCGCGAGCCCCTTTGGCTCGAGCGGCACCTCGCGGTAGCGGAACTCCGAGGCGA
>CAYVYD010000182.1:4633-5727 GCA_964454415.1 uncultured Hyphomicrobiaceae bacterium
TGGCGGTGATTGCCCTTGTCGACCAGGAGCGCCGAGGCCACCGATTTCTGCACCGGACGCTTGACCTCGTTGCCGTCGCGGTCGTGGATTGTGAGACCGCCTCGGCTGATCACCGCCCAGTCGCCGTCCTCCAGATAGGTGATGGTGTCGGTCAGGGGCGCGAGCGCGATGGCATCGGAGCCCAGATACATCTCGCCGTCGCCGAAGCCGATGGCGAGCGGCGAGCCCTCGCGCGCGCCGATCATCAAATCCTCTTCGCCGTTGAAGATGATGGCGAGCGCATAGGCCCCTTCCAGCCGCTTGAGCGCCGCGGCCGCCGCCTCCACCGGCTTGAGGCCCTTGTCCAGATTCTGGGTGATCAGATGAACGATCACCTCGGTGTCGGTGTCGGTCGAAAAGACGGCGCCCGCCGCCTCGAGCTCGCGGCGCAGCGCGCGGAAGTTCTCGATGATCCCGTTATGCACCACCGAGACGCGGTCGGTCATGTGCGGATGCGCGTTGGTCTCGGTCGGCGCGCCGTGGGTCGCCCAGCGCGTGTGGCCGATCCCCGTGCGCCCCCGCATCGGCTCCTTCTTGAGGCGTGCTTCCAGGTTGACCAGCTTGCCCTTGGCGCGGCGGCGTTGCAGCACGCCCTCCTCCAGCGTCGCGATCCCGGCCGAGTCGTAGCCGCGGTATTCGAGCCGCTTGAGGGCCTCGATCAGCGAGCCCGCGACCGGCTCGCGCCCCAGGATACCCACTATGCCGCACATTCGACGTCTCGCCTCGCCTGAGCCGAACCCCTGGCGCATTTCGCGCGCGCCACTCTCGATATGTCGCCGCCCACGGGCAAATCACTTCCCCTTACGCTTCGTGACTCGCTCGCGCCTTTCGCGGACCTTCGCCGCCCAGCCCTCGTGCTCCTTCTGGGGCGCCCTGGCGAGCGCCAGCGCGTCCTCGGCGACATCCTTGGTGATGGCGCTGCCCGAGCCGATATAGGCGCCCTTGCCGATCTTGAGCGGCGCCACCAGCGAGCTGTTGGAGCCGATGAAGGCGCCCGCGCCGATCTCGGTGCGGTGCTTGGAAAAGCCGTCATAATTGCAGGTGATCGTGCCGGC
>CAYVYD010000183.1:0-5673 GCA_964454415.1 uncultured Hyphomicrobiaceae bacterium
CAACCGGCTCTGCGTCAAGGGCCGCTTCGGCTTCGATTACGTCCACCATCCCGACCGCCTGACCAGGCCGCTCATCCGCCGCGGCGATGTGCCCAAGGACGCGGCCATCCAGCTCCGCGCCGCCGACTGGGCGGACGTGTTCCGCGAGGCGGACTGGGAGGAGGCGCTGGAGTGCGCCGCGGCTGGATTGAAGCAGGTCTGCGAGCGCGACGGTGGAAGCGCCGTCGCCGGCTTCGGCTCGGCCAAGGGCTCCAACGAGGAGGCCTATCTGTTCCAGAAGCTGATCCGCCAGGGCTTCGGCACCAACAATGTCGACCACTGCACCAGGCTCTGCCACGCCTCCTCCGTCGCCGCCCTGATGGAGGGGCTGAACTCGGGCGCCGTCACCGCGCCCTTCACCGCCGCCAAGGACGCCGAGTGCATCATCGTGATCGGCGCGCGGCCGGCCGAGAACCACCCCGTCGCCGCGACCTTCATCAAGAACGCGGTGGATGAGGGCAAGACGCTGATCCTGATGGACCCGCGCGGCCACGCCCAGGGGCTGGCGCCGCACGCCGCCCACGTGCTCCAGTTCAAGGCGGGCGCCGACGTGGCGCTGTTGAACGCCATGCTCAACACCATCGTCGAGGAGGGGCTCTACGATCGCCAATACGTCCAGGCCCACACGGAAGGCTTCGACGAACTGAAAGTGCGCATCAAGGCCTTCCCGCCGGAGGCGATGGAGGCGGCCTGCGGCATCGAGGCAAGGACCATCCGCGAGGTCGCGCGCCTTTACGCCACCTCGCGCGCCTCGCTCATCCTCTGGGGCATGGGCATCGCCCAGCACGTGCACGGCACCGACAACGCCCGTTGCCTGATCGCGCTCGCCCTTATCACCGGACAGATCGGCCGCCCGGGTACCGGCCTGCATCCCCTGCGCGGTCAGAACAACGTCCAGGGCGCCTCCGATTCCGGCCTGATTCCGATGGTCTATCCCGATTACAAATCGGTGGAGGATCCCGAGGTCCGCGCCCTCTACGAGGCGGCATGGGGCCGTCCCCTCGACCCCAGGAAGGGTCTCACCGTGGTCGAGATCATGCGCGCCATATTGGCGGACGAGATCAAGGCCATGTACATCCTGGGCGAAAACCCGGCCATGTCCGACCCCGATCAGGCCCATGCGCGAGAGGCGTTGGCGCGGCTGGATCACTTGGTGGTGCAGGACATCTTCCTGACCGAGACCGCCTGGCAGGCGGACGTGGTGCTGCCCGCCTCGGCCCATGCCGAGAAGTGGGGCACCTTCACCAACACTAACCGTCAGGTGCAGCTCGGCCGCCCCGCCGTGGCGGCGCCGGGCGAGGCGCGCCAGGACTGGGAGCTGATCCAGGAGATCGCCAACCGGATCGGACTCGGCTGGGCCTACGCCCACCCCCGCGACGTCTATGCCGAGATGAGTGGCCTGATGCCCTCGCTCGCCAACATCGCCTGGGAGCGGCTGGAGCGCGAGGACGCCGTCACCTATCCCTGCGGGTCGCCCGACGGGCCGGGCTCCGAAATTCTCTTCGCCGAGCGCTTCCCCACCAAGAGCGGCCGCGGCCGCATCGTCCCCGCCGACCTGCTCCCCCCCGACGAGCTTCCCGACGAGGCCTACCCCATGGTGCTCTCCACGGGCCGGATGCTGGAGCACTGGCACACCGGCGCCATGACGCGCCGCGCCTCGACGCTGGATGCGCTAGAGCCCGAGGCGGTGGCCTGCCTCAACGGCCGCGACCTGGATGATTTGGGGCTCGACCCGGGCGACTTCGTCAGGGTCGCGACCAGGCGGGGCGAAATCGTGTTGAAGGCGCGCCTCGACCGGGACGTGCCGAAGGGCATGGTGTTCATCCCCTTCTGCTTCGCCGAGGCCGCCGCCAACCTGCTGACCAATCCCCAGCTCGACCCCTACGGCAAGATCCCGGAGTTCAAGTTCTGCGCCGCCCGCGTGGAGCCGGCGGGCGAGAGGACCGCCGCCGCCCAATAGGGTCGCGCGGGTCTGCGCCGGCCATCCTTGAGCGGACCCGATGGAAGACCGGGCGTGGCTTCAGGTCTGGACCCTAAGCGGCGCTGTCGTGAAGGGAATGAGGTTCGTTCGCGGCCATTGAAGAGTCCCAGATGGCGCTGCGATTTCGTCCAGCCGCCTTTGCGGCGTAAAGCGCCTTGTCGGCGCGCTCGATGGAGGTCTCCACCGAAACGTCGGCGTCGAGGGGAACGATGCCGAAGGACGCCGTCACGTAAAGCGGGTCCCCAGGCGTGGCGTCATGCGGGAGCAATGCGAGGCCTTCGCGAAGACGCTCTATGATGGCGGTGCCTTCTTCGAGCGTCGTATCGGGCAGCATGATCAGAAATTCCTCGCCGCCATACCGAAAGACTTTGTCATAGGGCCGCAGACCCTGCGTCAGATGATGGGCATAGGAATTCAGCACCTCGTCGCCGACCCCATGTCCAAACCTGTCGTTGACGCTCTTGAAGCCGTCCAAATCCATCATTGCGAGACAGCAGGATTGCACGCCACGCTTCACGAGCCCGAGTTGTTCGCGCAGCCTCGTGAGCAATCCGACGCGGCCCGGTATGCCGGTCAGTGGATCGAGCGCATAAAGCATGTCCTCGATCTCCTGCCGTAGCGTGGAAATTTCCAGGTGCATGCGCTTTTGAGCGTTCATGAAGCGCTGGAAATTCTCGAGCGAAATTTGTTCGCCTGCCATCGAGGTCCGCAGCATTTTTGCCGCATAGCAATGCATGCGCTCGTGTTCGGTTCCCAGTTCGGCAAAGCCCGGCCGCTTGATCAGCGACGCGGTTGCCGCAGACCCGGAATAGTACCATTGGCCCAACCGGCACTTGCGGTGCGCGTCCACGTCCAAGTCGCGCTCGTCGGGCGGCAACCGGCAGATCAGCGCTCCGAACAGGCCTTCCAGCCATTGTTCGTGGTTGTAGAGACAGCGGTCGAGTTCCGTCACCGCCGCGCGCAGCTCTTCGGAAGGAGGGTGTTGGATTGCCATTTTCACCAGGTGTCGCGATACCCGGCGGCCATTATCGTCGGTCCCGCTAACCAAACCGTTAAGCGGAACTGCGTTCAATCCGTGGAAGAGAGCACCGCATATCGAGCGGGCTGGCCGGACGACCGGGAGAGTGGAGGAGGCCGGGACGGTTGGGGCGGCAAGCGATTTCCGGCGAATCTCGGCAGTTCGCTCCTCGGGACGGCTTCGTGCAAGCCCCCGATCTCGTGCCGCTCTGCCTATTCCGCCGCCTTGGTTTTGGCGCGCTGCGGCCGTTCGAATCCATAATTGGGTTTACGCGGCATCGCTGTCCTCCCTGCGGAGCCGCGGCAGGGGGTAGGCTTCGCTGTCGTAGAGCCTGCGGATCTGCTTGTAGTGATACCGCTTCTCGTTCACTTCCAGGATCGTTCCGGGCAGGTTGGCGCCGGGAAGCTCCTCGATCGAGTAGCGGATGGCCTTCGCCGCCGTCGCGAACTTACGGTAGGTCATGGAATGCCGGCCCGCCTGCCGCCGGTTGGCGGTGTAAAGCTCGGCTGGGCCGGAATAATCGAACTTGTCGTGTCTCAACTCGTGTCTCAACGCATCAACTCCATCTCGTTGGAGGGAGTTTCCTTCCTTGCCGGGCGGCTTCGGGGCCGCCTCCTTCTCGCCCGCGCGCGCGTCCCGCCGCCTCTAGGCCGCGCGGCGCTCGTAGCGGCGGGATCGCCTCCGCTTGCGGCCGGACGGCGCCGGCCGGCGGTTGGCGTCGCCGTTCCGTTTGGATGCCGGGGCCGGGGCCTCGCTGGGCGCGGCGCCGACGACGCGCAACGGCCGTTTGATGAGCCGCTCGATCGAGCGCAATTGCGCCCGCTCGCTCGCGTCGCAGAACGAGATCGCGACGCCCGCCGCACCCGCCCGCGCCGTGCGGCCGATGCGGTGAACATAGCATTCCGGCTCATGCGGCAGCTCGTAATTGATCACGTGGGTCACGTCGTCCACGTCGAGCCCCCGGGAGGCGATGTCGGTGGCGACCAGCACGCGCGAGCGGCCGTGGCGGAAATTTTCCAGCGCCCGCTGGCGGGCGTTCTGCGACTTGTTGCCGTGCAGCGCCTCGGCGCTCACGCCGTCCTTGGAGAGCCGTTTCACCACCTGGTCGGCGCCCCGCTTGGTGCGGGTGAAGACGATCACCTTCGAGAGGTTCGGTTCGCCGAGCAGCTTCGCGAGAAGATCGCGTTTCGCCGCGGCGGCGAGGTGATGGACGTGCTGCTCGATGCATTCCACCGCGACGCTCTTGGCCGCGATCTCGACGCGTTCCGGCTCGTATAGGATTTCGCCGGCCAGCTTGGCGATTTCGCCTGGCATGGTCGCCGAGAACAGCAGCGTCTGCCTTTCATCGGGCATCATCGCCACGATCTTCCGAACGTCGCGGATGAAGCCCATGTCGAACATGCGGTCCGCCTCGTCGATGACGAGGTAGTCGCAGCGGCTCAAATCGGCGTGGCGCTGATTGACGAGATCGAGCAACCGCCCCGGAGTGGCGATCAGAATGTCGACGCCGCGCTTCAGCGCCTCGATTTGCGGGCGCTTGCCGACGCCGCCCATGACTACGGCCTGGCGCATGCGCAGGTGCCGGCCATAGGTCTTGATGCTATCGGAAATCTGCAGCGCCAGTTCGCGCGTCGGCGCCAGGATCAGCGCCCGCGTCGAGCGCGGCTCGGCGGCGATGTCGTCTTCGTCGAGGTTCTGCAGAAGCGGCAGGGTGAAGGCCGCCGTCTTGCCGGTGCCGGTCTGGGCGATGCCGAGCAGGTCGGCGCCGTCGAGCAGCAGCGGAATGGCGCGTTTTTGAATCGGGGTGGGGTTGTCGTATTGCGCGTCCTTGAGCGCACGCAAAAGCCGCTCGGTTAGCCCGAGTTCGGCGAATGATGAAACTGTCACTGATATTGAATCCTTAGTTGCGGCGGGCTGGCGCGCACTTGTGCGCGGCCGGCCTCGGCCGTGTTGTTCTTGTCCACGCGCACCTGGATCAGAGGAGATTTGGGATGAAAAGTCTCGCGAAGATAACGCCTTCGAATAGAAGGGCGAATCGCGCGGTCACGAGAAATCCTGCCATTCAAATGCGCCCCGGGGCCCTCAATGTCAAGCGGCGCGTCAAATACCGGGCGACATGGCTAACGCCGGCGAGGGGAGGCGCAGCCGCCGTTTCTGGCCCAAGTCCGTCCCCATCCTCACCGCGTGTAGACGACCTGCGCGTTGTGCAGCGAGGTGCCGAGGAAGGCGGCTTCGCAGCCCGCCAGATAGAACACCCATAACCGCTTGAAGCGCTCGGGATATTTGTCGTGGTCGAGGCTGGGGTAGTTTTCCAGAAACCGCGCGCGCCAATGGGCGAGCGTCTTGGCGTAGTTGACGCCGTCATGGTGGTAGGGGCTGGTGGCGAGCTTGAGACCGGCGCGCTCGGCGGGCCAGATCATGTCGTTGGTCGTGGGCACCTCGCCGCCCGGAAAGATATAGCGTTCGAGCCAGGGGATGATGGGTCCGAAGGGCCAGTCGACGATCGAATGCACCACCGCCTTGCCGCCGGGCTTGAGCAGCTTGGCGATGGCGCCGTAGAAGGCGCCATACTGCTTGCGCCCCACATGCTCCATCAGCCCGACCGAGACGACCCGGTCGAACTCGCCGGCATGGG
>CAYVYD010000184.1:0-5599 GCA_964454415.1 uncultured Hyphomicrobiaceae bacterium
TATCGGCGGGGCCGGCGGCAGCTCCTTCCCCCTGGAGGGAAGAAATTGCCGGGTCTGCGGCGCGCTCCCCCTCGCCCGGCAAAAGCCCGTTCCCGGCCTTGCGGGGGGACCGGCGAACCAATAGGCTGCGCCCGCCGAAAGGGGAGCCCGCACGCATGAAGTTCGAAGGCACCAAGACCTATGTCGCGACCGAGGATCTGCGCGTCGCCGTCAACGCCGCGATCACGCTGGAACGCCCGCTGCTGGTCAAGGGCGAGCCCGGCACCGGCAAGACCGTGCTGGCGGCCGAGGTGGCCGACGCCGTCGGCGCGCCGCTGATCGAGTGGCACGTCAAGTCGACCACCAAGGCGCATCAGGGGCTTTACGAATATGACGCGGTGAGCCGGCTGCGCGACTCCCAGCTCGGCGACGAGCGCGTCGGCGACATCGCCAACTACATCAAGAAGGGCAAGCTGTGGGAGGCGTTCGAGATGGACGAGCGCCCGGTGCTGCTGATCGACGAGATCGACAAGGCCGACATCGAGTTCCCCAACGACCTGCTGCAGGAACTCGACCGCATGGAGTTCTTCGTCTACGAGACCGGCGCCACCGTCGCCGCCAGGCACCGCCCCGTCGTCATCATCACCTCGAACAACGAGAAGGAGCTGCCCGACGCGTTCCTGCGGCGCTGCTTCTTCCACTACATCAAGTTCCCCGACCCCGACACCATGGCCGAGATCATCGAGGTCCATTTCCCCAAGCTCAAATCGCGCCTGGTCGCCGAAGCCCTCAACGTCTTCTACGACGTGCGCGACGTGCCGGGTCTCAAGAAGAAGCCCTCGACCTCGGAGCTGCTCGACTGGATCAAGCTGTTGCTCAACGAGGACATCGACGCGGCGACCCTGCGCGAACGCGACCCGCGCAAGCTGATCCCCCCGCTGCATGGCGCCCTGCTCAAGAACGAGCAGGACGTGCACCTGTTCGAGCGGCTCGCCTTCATGGCCCAGCGCGAGCAGCGCTAGACGCCGCCTGCGCGGTATCGCGCGTAGAAAATCCCGCTTTTCCGCCAAAAATTATGATGAACGCTTTATGAACGCCCGTTTCAATTCGGGTTCAGCGGGCGCGCCCTAATCTCTCTCCCCATGGCAAGCGACGGCAGGACGCCGCCGCCCGGCGACAAGGGAGAACCCCATGACCCACGAGATCCTCAAAGGCGTGCTGTTCATCGCCTCGCTCTACATCGCGCTCACCGCCATGACCGTGCTCACCCTGGCGATCTGAGCGCGCCGGCGGCCGGCACGATCACCTGCGTGCGATTTTTAGCGCCCTCACCCCTTTAATTTTTTACCGCCCATCCCTACATCGCGTTGGGGTTGATTAACGGCTGATTAACCAAGCCGACGGCTAAAAACCGGGAGACCTCCGATGACCTGCGAATACACAAGAGCGATGTTCGGCCTGGCGTTGATGATCGCGGCGCTGACCGCGACCACGCTCGCCACCGCGCTGATCTGACCGGTTCATCGAAGAGTTGTTAGCGCCTTAGGGAGTCCGAGGGATTGTCGCGCGCGGCGTTCTGACTTAGATGGAGCGCCTTGGTGAAAATTAGCGACATCTCCGACGCGGCGGCCGATGCGCTCGGCAGCGCCTCCGCCTTCGCCGCCAATCTGGTTCACCCCACCCTGCGCCTGGGCGTCACCGGTCTTGCCCGCTCGGGCAAGACCGTCTTCATCACCTCCCTCATCCACAATCTGATCGCGGGCGGGCGTCTGCCCTTCTTCGACGCCGCCGCCGAGGCGCGCATCAGGCGCGTCTATCTCGAACCCCAGCCCGACGACGCGGTCCCCCGCTTCGATTACGAGCGGCACATCGCCGACCTCGCCGGTCCCGACCGCGCGTGGCCGCAAAGCACGCGGCGCCTGAGCCAAGTGCGCATCACCATCGATTACGAGCCGCGGGGCTTCTGGAAGCGGCGGCTCGGCCACGACCGGCTGCATGTCGACATCGTCGACTATCCAGGCGAATGGCTGCTCGACCTGCCGCTGCTCGAGCAAAGCTACGCCACTTGGTCGGCACGGGCCATCGCCCGGGCCCGCTCGCCCGAGCGCAAGGCCCACGCCGGGCCGTTCCTCAAGCGCCTCGCCGCCGCCGATCCCGGCGGCCCGCGGAGCGAGGAGACGGCACTCGGGCTGTCGGAAACCTTCACCGCCTATCTCGGGCGCTGCCGCGACGAGGGGGACGCTCTGATCACCGGCCCGCCCGGCCGCTTCCTGATGCCGGGCGACCTCGCCGGCTCTCCGGCGCTCACCTTCTCACCCCTCGACGGCAAACCCGACGGGCCCGGCGAGGCATCGCTCTGGACGATGATGGCGCGCCGCTTCGAGGCCTATAAGGCCCACGTGGTGAAACCCTTCTTCCGCGACCACTTCGCCAGGCTCGACCGGCAGATCGTCCTGGTCGACGCGCTCGGCGCGCTCAATTCCGGGGCCGAGGCGGTGAGCGAGCTCGAGACCGCCTTGAGCGAGATCCTCGCCTGCTTCAGGCCCGGCGCCAATAGCTGGCTCAGCGCCCTGCTGCGCCGGCGCATCGACCGCATCACCTTCGCCGCGACCAAGGCCGACCACCTGCACCACACCAGCCACGCCCGGCTCGAGGCGATCCTGGCGCGGTTGACCGTGAGCGCGGCCGAGCGCGCCCGCTTCGCCGGCGCCGAGGTCAAGGTGCTGACGCTCGCCGCCGTCCGCGCGACCCGCGAGGGCGAGGTCACCCAGCGCGGCCAGAAACTCCCCTGCATCGTCGGCACCCCGCTCGAGGGCGAGACCATCGGCGGCAAGACCTTCGACGGCGAGGAGGAATACGCCATCTTTCCCGGCGACCTGCCGGCCGATCCCGATGAGGCCTTCGCCGCGGTCCGCAGGGGCGGCGGCCTCGGCCCTCAATTCGTGCGCTTCCGCCCGCCACTGCTCCAGACCAGGCCGTTTGGCGCCGAGGGCACCCTTCCCCATATCCGGCTCGACCGCGCGCTCAATTTTCTGATCGGAGACCGGCTCGCATGACCGACAAACGCCGCGCCCGCCGGCCGGCGGCCTTCCGCGCCGGGGACGTCAAGATCGAGATCGAGGAGCCCGCCTTCGAGGAACCGCTTCCGGCCGAGCGCCGCGCCGATGCGCTTGCCTCGGGAGGGGCGGCGCGCGCCGGACGGGGCCTGCGCTGGGGATCGCTGCTGTTGGCGGGCCTCACGGGGTTGGCGGGGCTGGGCCTGAGCCTCTGGCTGGGAACGTTGGTAGAGGATCTCTTCGCCCGTCAGGACTGGATCGGCTGGCTCGCCCTCGCCCTGATCGGCCTCGTCGTGTTTGCCGCCGTGATGCTGGTGCTGCGCGAGCTGTGGGCGTTGATGCGCCTCTCGCGGCTTGGGCGCCTGCGCCAGCAGGCCGCCCGCGCCATCGCCCATGACGACAAGGAGGCCGCCGCCGAGGTCGGCGGGCGCCTGCGCTCACTCTACAGCCACCGCCCCGAGCTTGACTGGGGACGCGCCCGGCTCGCCGAGCACGAGGCCGACATCATGGACGCGGCCGAACGCCTGACGCTCGCCGAGCGCGAGCTGATGCGCCCGCTCGACGTCAAGGCCCGTGCCCTTGTCGCCGACACCGCCAAGCGCGTCTCGGTGCTGACGGCGGTCTCGCCCTTCGCCCTCATCGACGTCGCCTTCGTCGCCCAGCAGAACCTCACCATGCTGCGCCGCCTGGCCGGCCTTTACGGCGCGCGGCCCGGCACCATCGGCCTCATGCGCCTGGCCCGCATGGTGGTGAGCCACCTGGTGCTGACCGGTGGCATCGCCATCGGTGATGACGTTCTGCACCAGCTGATCGGCCACGGCGTCACCGCGAAGCTCTCCGCCCGGCTCGGCGAGGGCATGGTGAACGGCGCCCTCACCGCGCGCATCGGCATCGCCACCATCGACGTCTGCCGGCCGCTCCCCTTCATCGAGGCCGAGCGGCCGCGCATCCGCGACATCGTCGCCAAGCTGGCGCGCGGCTGAAACGGCGGCGCCCGGCCGCAAGGGCTTCAGTTGAGGATCTCGCAGCCGTCCACCGTGACCGCGCGCGCCGCGCCGTCGTCGAAGGTGACCTTGACCTCGACCGCGGTGGCGCAGGCAAGCGCGCCGAAATGCACGCGGAAGCCCGTCTTGCCGTCCTTGGAGGAAAGGCTCGGGGGCTTCGCCGAGGGCGCGTCGAAGGCGTAATCGACCGAGGCGATGCGTCGTTTCACCGTCTCCGGAACGTCGAGCCAGACGTCGAAGCGGTAGAGAATGTTGCCTTCTTCGTCCATGCCGCCGACGAACTCGCGCGCCTGCGCCTTGATCCAGCCGCCGAGCTCATCGGCCGAGGGCGGGGCGGAACCACCAGGCGCGGGGCCGGGAGGCAGGGCCGCCACGTCCGGGGAGCGCTCTGCTGAACCCTCCTCCGAGGGGGCCTTGCGGTGGGCGGATACGCCCCCTTCCCGATGTCCGGGCGGCAACGCGGCGAGGCCGTTGAACGGGATCTCGAACAGGCCGGGGATGCCGAAAACGCCCGCGATCAGGGCTTGCGCCACCTGCCACAGCAGCAGGCTCGCCGCCACCAACACCAGGGCCGTGCGGCCCGGTCTCGGGTTCCCATGCGTCTGCGTCATCTCGCCGCCGTCTCTCTTAGGCCCGGAATGCGCTGGCGCGCGCTCCCGAGGGCAGCGTTCCCATGGCATTGCGGCGGGTGGGCGTCAATCGCTCTCCACCGCCGCGGGCTGATCACCAACCGGCCTTGACCGCCCCACCCGATGCCGGGTTAGCTAGGCGCGCATTCGATTTCGCCGGACCAGCTCCCATGTTCACCACCTTCTTCCACGAGCTCAAGGCCGCCAAGCTCCCGGTCACGCTCAAGGAATATCTGCTGCTGATGCAGGCGCTGGAAGCCGACATCGCCGGAAAGCGCGTCGAGGACTTCTATTATCTGGCCCGCACCGCGCTGGTGAAGGACGAGCGCAACCTCGACACCTTCGACCGGGTATTCGGGGCGGTCTTCAGGGGGCTCGACCTGATGGGCGAGGCGATCGAGGCCGAAATTCCCGAAGAGTGGCTCCAGGCCATCACCGAGCGGTTCCTCACCGAGGAGGAAAAGGCGCAGATCGAGGCGCTCGGCGGCTGGGAGAAGATCATGGAGGAGCTCCGAAAGCGCCTGGAGGAGCAGTCGGGCGCCCATCACGGCGGCTCCAAATGGATCGGGACAGGCGGCACCTCGCCCTATGGCGCCCATGGCTACAATCCGGCCGGCATCCGCATCGGTCAGCCGAAGAACCGCTCCGGCCGCGCCATCAAGGTGTGGGACAAGCGCGAATACAAGGACCTCGACGGCGGCGTCGAGCTCGGCACCCGCAACATCAAGCTGGCGCTGCGCCGCCTGCGCCGCTTCGCCCGTGAAGGCGCTGCCGAGGAGCTGGATCTCGACGCCACCATCAAGCAGACCGCGCATAAGGGCTATCTCGACCTCGCCTTCCGGCCCGAGCGGCGCAACGCGGTCAAGGTGCTGATGTTCTTCGACGTCGGCGGTTCGATGGACTGGCACGTGCATCAGGCCGAGGAGCTGTT
>CAYVYD010000185.1:0-5573 GCA_964454415.1 uncultured Hyphomicrobiaceae bacterium
ACCCATTCGCAGCGCAGGTTGCGCACCCAAACGGGCGCCCGGTGCACGATCCCGGCTTGGAAGTCCAGGAGTGCGCCGACGGCAAACAGCAAGCTTGCCCCCGTTTTGTCGCCGTGCTCGTCAATCCACAATTCCTGCTTGGGGTTGCCCATGCCCACGAGAACGCAGTCGGCCCGCGAGGCGCGGATATTGCGGCAGGTCTCTTCGATTTCCTTGGGGGCGACAAAAAACCCGTTGCGCCGCCCGACGATTGCGTGGTGCGGGTAGGAGCGCCTTAACCTCTGCGCCGCTTGCTCAACGACGGCGTCGGTCGAACCCACAAGGTAAATGCGCAGTCTGTGCCGCGTCATCGCGAGGAAGTCCGGGATAAAGTCGGTGCCGTTCAGATTCTCAGTGAACGGCTTGCCGAACTTGAAGCGGCTGGCGATATCTACGCCCAAGCCGTCATTGAGCACGAGAAAGCGCTGTAAGACCGAGCGGAAGCGATCATTCTCGCAAGCGATATTGAGCGTTTGCGCGTTGGCGAAGCAGACGTTGAGGCGCTCCCCCGATGCTAGAGCTCGATCGATGCTGGCGATGGCTTGTTTCCGGCTGTAATCGCGAATGGCCACGCCCAGAATTTTCCGGTCATGCAGGTGTTGGGCTGTCATCAGGTATTACATGAAGCGTGCGCGCCTTCGCGGCGGCTGTCGTCGCCTCGCACTCGACTCCACGACCTAGTCCGACATCAGGGAACCTAGGCCGATCCACTTTTCCGCAAATCGACTTCCGAACTATCACGCGGCCCCGGCTGGTGCCAGCGGGCTGAATTGATGAGGTTAATTTGACTGGCCAGCCGCTAAAGATGATTTCGGCGCAAGCAGCGCGGCTAGACGCGGTTGCGACCGGCATCGGGCCCGGCAATGGGCGGATCTGCGCGGGTTAGCGCGCCGGCTTCACATGAAAATCTGTTCGTCGGCGCCGACCGCCGTGCGGAAATGGCGGATCTCGGGAAGATGGCCGGCCGCCGGGCGGCGGTAGGGGCCGGGCGACGCGCTCACGAGCGGGGCGGCTTCACGCATCGGCCCGACATAGTTGGCGCTCACCACGAAGGGACGGGGCCTCGCCAGCAGCACGTTGAGGCGCCAATAGAGATCCTTGGGCGCGATCGGCTTGGCCATCATGCCGTTGATGCCGGCGTCGCGGACCTTGAGGACCTTGTGGTGGTCGGGCTGGCCGGTGATCAGGAGGATCGGCACAGAGCGGTTGCGGCAGGTCTCGTCATGCCGGACCTGGCGGGCGAAATCGGCGCCGTCGAGGTCGCCCAGGAAGAAATCCAGGACCACCGCGTCGTAGTGCTCGGCGTAGATCGCCTTGAGGCCCTCGGGGACGTTGCGGGCGAGCGCGATATGCAGCACGCCGAAACCGCGCAGCATCTCCTGCAGGAGCCGGCGCATAAGCGCATGGTTCTCCACGATCAGCACGCTCAATTTGGAGAAGTCGACCGCCATTTGCCGCATGACTCGAACACCACAATTGTCTAACGGTGACGGCTCAATGGTGAGGCAACGGCGTTAACAAAGCCCTATGGCTCGACCAGGAGTCCGCGGCACGCGGCCGGCGGCACAAAAGGGCTGGTCCGCGGGTCCGCCATTGTGCAAATTTCTTGCGTCACGATGAGCGGGCGACGGGACGGTGCGGTGGGGATGACGACGGCGTTGAGATGGATCTGCGCGATCGGCTGCCTGCTGATCGCCTGCATGCCGCTTCGCGCCCAAGAGGGCGAGCACGCGGGCCCGCGGGAGGACCGGCCCGAGATCAACCGGCCGCGGCCCGACTACAAGGACGTCGAGCGCATTCGCTTCCTCACCGACAGCGACTATCCCCCCTTCAACTATTTCGACGAGGAGGGTCAGCTCACCGGCTTCAACGTCGATCTGGCGCGGGCGATCTGCGAGGAGCTGATCGTCGAATGCGACATTGTGCCGCTGGAATGGGAGGAGCTGGTCCCGGCGCTTAAGCGCGGCGACGGCAACGCGATCATCGCCTCGATCAGGCCGAGCGAGAAGACGCTGGAGGAGCTCGATTTCACCGAGAGCTACTACCACACGCCGGCCCGCTTCATCGGCCGGCGCGGCGAGGAGCACGAGATGACGCCGGAGGGCCTGAAGGGCAAAAAAATCGGGGTGATGAAGGGCGGCGCGCACGAGGCCTATCTGCGCGACTTCTTCGCCGACGCGAAGATCATGCCCTACGACAAGGCAGTCACCTCCATGCTGGCGCTTAAGCAGGGCGCGGTGGACCTCGTCTTCGGCGACGGCATCTCGATGATGTTCTGGATCAACGGCACCACCTCGGAGCGCTGCTGCGCCTTCGCCGGCGGGCCGTATCTGGAGACCAAATATTTCGGCGAGGGGGTCGGCATCGCGGTCAAGCGCGGCGACCGCAAGATGCGCGAGATCCTGGATTACGGCCTGGAACGGGTGCGCCAGGGCGGCCGTTACGAGGAGCTGCTGCTGCGCTACTTCCCGCAGCCGGTGCTTTGAGGCGGGCGTGACCGCCGCCCCTCAGCCCTCTCCCTGCCCGCCGCCGCGGGCGGGGGCGAGCGCGTCGCGCACCCGCCTGGCGAAGGGCAGCGCCAGGCTCCAGAAGAGGCCGGTCGGCTCCTCGCTCTGATACTCCTGAAGGCCGATGGTCATGCCCTCGTGCCCCTTGGCGGGCTGCGCCACATAGGTGTCGAACAGGCGGTCCCAGACCGAGAGGTTGAAGCCGTAGTTGGAATCGGTCTCGCGGTGAATGATCGAGTGATGGACGCGGTGGAAGTCGGGCGTCACGACGAAGAGCCGCAAGAACCGGTCGAGCGCCGGCGGCAGATGCACGTTGGCGTGGTTGAACATGGCGCAACCGTTCAGGATCACCTCGAACAGCACCACCGCCGCCGCCGCCGGGCCCAGCGCCAGCACCACGACGATCTTCCAAAGCATGGAAAGCCCGATCTCGATGGGGTGGAAGCGCACGGCGGTGGTGACGTCGATGTCGACGTCGGAATGGTGCATCTGGTGCAGCTTCCAAAACAGCGGCACCTTGTGGGAGGCGACGTGCTGGCCGTAGATGGCGAGGTCGAGCACCAGCAGCGCGATCAGGGTCTCGAGCCAGTCGGGAAGGGCGGTCCAGTTGAGCAGGCCCCATCCCTGCGCCTCCGCCCATAGCGCGGCGCTGACCGCGGCGAGCGGGACCACGAACAGCGCCATCAGCCGCACCACCAGCGTGTCGAGGCCGCCGATGGCGATGTTGGTGAACCAGCGCGCGCCCTTGGCGTGGCCCAGCTTGCGCTTGGGGATGGCGAGCTCTAGCAGCGCCATGACGGCAAAGATCGCGGCGAAGGTGGCGAGCCGCACCGCCCCTTCGCCGAGGGATGCATAGAGATTCATGCAATTATTCTAGCGCGAAGAAGCGGCCAGGACTAGCGGCGGATGCCGGGAATCCGCGGCGCGCGGAGACGCGGCGCGCGGATGCGCGGCCTGACGTTGGGCACGTTCGGGCGCACCCCGTTGAACCCTCGGTCGATGGCGCCGGGCACGCCCGGCACGTTGCGGATCAGGCGGCCGCCCATGAGATCGGCGCGGCGGAAGCGCGCGACGGGGTCGATGCGCAGCCGGCGGCCGACGAAGGGAAAGGCGCGGCCGACGCCGACGCCACCCAGCCAGCGGCCGTTCCACTGCACCGCCCGGCTGATGATGCCGCGGCGGCCGACATGGATGAAATAGCCCGCTTGATCGAGGCTGTTGCACTCGTGACCTGCATTGCAGACGTCGACGGCGCCGTCCATCAGCAGCACCGCGATCTCGCCCTCGTCGTTGACGTAGCCGTCGAACACGGTGCCGCGCACGCCGATCGAGGCGACCGGCGACTTGATGGTGTAGGCGGACTTCTTGGCCGACCCGGTCATGAAGCGGAAGGCGCCCTTGGTGGCGTTGATGACGATCTCGCCGTCCTTCCTGGCGGGGTCATAGACGAAGCGGTCCAGCGTGATGCGGGCGTTGGGGCCGACGGCGAGCTTGGTGTCGTCGGCGAGCACGAACTCGCCTTCGCTGTCCTCGGCGGTTTCGATTACCTCGTCCTGGTGGACGTCGTCGCCCTTCTTGAGCGCCCGGGCGCGGGATTCGAGCCTGCCGATCACGTCCTTCTTCACTTCGAAGGTGGTACCGATCTGCAGCGGTGTGTTGACGGCGGTGGCGGGCGCAAGGGGAGCGAACAACGCGGCGAGGGCCAACGCCGCCGAGGCAGACAGCAAACGGGGGGCGTGTCGCATGTCAAAACGCCTCGTCTCGCGGCGCGATCCCGAGCGATTTCGGCGATTCCGGGCGCACCGGACCAGCATCGGGCCCCTAGATGGGATGCGGATGTGCCGAAAATAAGACGAAGGGTTTCTTACATTCCCTGTCATGGACCCGCTGGCGCGGCTCCACTCCGCGCCTTTTGTTGTTTACGTTCCTGTCGTGGCCTTCGGGCACTCCCCGCCTCTTGTTGTTCACTCCCCGTCGGGCCTTCGGCCCTCCACGCCTCTTGTTTGCATTCCCTGTCATGGACCCGCTGGCGCGGCTCCACTCCGCGCCTCTTGTTGGTCGTTCCTGTCGTGGCCTTCGGGCATTCCCTCCGGCCCCCTCGTCATCCCCGCTTAGGCGGGAATGTCGGGGTAGAGGGCGCAGAAGAACAGGAAGCCGCATGCATAATGACGAAGCGGGTTTCCCGTCCTTGCCGGATTGGGCTCGAAACGGGCCCGCCGGGGTGCGATAAGGGCGCGTCCGCCCCTAGCTCAACCGGATAGAGCATCGGACTTCGAATCCGAAGGTTGCAGGTTCGAGTCCTGCGGGGCGGGCCATTTTTTACGTCCCTGTCGTGGACCCGCTGGCGCGGCTCCACTCCGCGCCTTTTGTTGTTTACGTCCCTGTCGGGCCTGCGGCACTCCGTGCCTTTTGTTGTTTGCATTCCCTATCGTGGACCCGCTGGCGCGGCTCCACTCCGCGCCTCTTGTTGTTCACTCCCCGTCGGGCCTTCGGCCCTCCACGCCTCTTTGGGCCTGTGAGGGAGGGGCGGATGCTGCTAGCATGGCGCGATGGACAAGCAACTCGCCGAAAAGATCGTCTGGGTCGCCTTTCTCGCGGCCAAGCTGATGCTCGTGGTCTCGCTCCCCACGGCCCTGCTGACCGCGCTCGTGTTGGGGCTGAGGGCGGCCTTGCTGGTGTTGATTTCCTTCTGCTTCGCCTCGGCAGTGATCAGGCTAAGCGGCCGGGCATTCATCTATTTCGCAGTCGACCGTCGAGCGGCGTCGGACGCCTAAGCCGTGCCCTGGGGCGGGCCGCCCATGACGCCGTCCTCGGCGATCTGCTGCTCGATCTCGTCGAGCAGCCGGGCCAGCGCCGCATCGACCTCCTCGCGCGGCACGCCGTCCTCGAGAAGCGCGCCCAACAGGCCGGCGGCGCCGTGCAGCGCGAGCGAGAACCGCGGCAGCTCGTTGCTCTGCTCCCAGGCGGCCACGGCGGGGAGCAGCGCCACGTCGACGAGGTCCTGCGCCCGGCAGACGGCGCAGTCGT
>CAYVYD010000186.1:0-5494 GCA_964454415.1 uncultured Hyphomicrobiaceae bacterium
GATCTGCCGATCCGCAACACGGACCGCACGACGGGCGCCATGCTCTCCGGAGAGGTCGCCAAGCGCTTCGGCCATGAAGGGCTTCCAGACGACACGATTTATGTGAGCCTCACCGGGACGGCCGGCCAGAGCTTCGGCGCCTGGCTCGCGGCCGGGGTGACGCTCAATTTGGTGGGTGAGGCCAACGACTATGTGGGCAAGGGCCTGTCGGGGGGCCGCATCATCGTCCGTCTGCCCAATGAGAGCGGGATCGTGCCAGAGAAAAGTATCATCGTCGGCAACACGGTGCTCTACGGCGCGATCTGCGGCGAGTGTTATTTCCGCGGCGTGGCCGGCGAGCGCTTCGCCGTGCGCAATTCGGGCGCCATCGCGGTCGTCGAGGGGACGGGCGACCACGGGTGCGAGTACATGACGGGAGGCGTCGTCGTCGTCATCGGGCCGACCGGCCGGAATTTCGCGGCCGGCATGTCGGGCGGCATCGCCTATGTGCTGGACGAACGGGGTGACTTCGAGCGGCGCTGCAATCTGGCGATGGTCGATCTCGAGCCGGTTGCGGCGGAAAGAGACATGATGGAACGTCTCTCCCATCAGGGTCCAGATCTCGAGACCCACGGCCTCGTCGACGTCATGTCCGACATGACCCGCCACGACAGCGAGCGCGTGCGGCAGCTCGTCGAAAACCATCTCCACTACACGGGCTCGGCGAGAGCGCGCGACATACTCGATAACTGGGAAACCTACCTGCCCAAATTCGTCAAGGTCATGCCGGTCGAGTATCGGCGGGCCCTGCGGGAAATGGCCAAGCATCAGGAAGCCGACAGGTCGGGATTCGACAAGCTCGAAATCGGCCTGCGCGAGGGCACCTGAGTTTATGGGCAAGGTGACCGGGTTCCTGGAGATCGACCGGCAGGACCGCAAGGACCTGCCTGCCTCCGATCGCGTGCGCAATTTCAGGGAATTCGTGATTCCGCTGGACGATCCCAGCGTCCGGCGGCAGGCTGCGCGGTGCATGGACTGCGGCATCCCCTATTGCCACAGCGGCTGCCCGGTGAACAACCAGATCCCCGACTGGAACGACCTGGTCTACAACGACGACTGGCGCGAGGCCGCGCTCAACCTGCACTCCACCAATAATTTCCCAGAGGTCACGGGACGTATCTGCCCCGCTCCGTGCGAGGCCGCGTGTACGCTCAATCTCGAGGACGTTCCCGTCACCATCAAGACCATCGAATGCACGATCGCCGACAAGGCGTGGAACGAAGGCTGGGTTGAGCCCCGCATACCGACTACCAGGACCGGCAAGCGGATCGCCGTGGTCGGCTCCGGCCCGGCCGGTCTGGCCGCCGCCCAACAGTTGGCGCGCACCGGCCACGAGGTCCACGTCTTCGAAAAAAACGCCAAACCCGGCGGCCTGCTGCGGTACGGCATTCCCGATTTCAAGATGGAAAAGCACATCATCGACCGGCGGGTCGAGCAGATGCGGGCCGAAGGCGTCACCTTCCACTGCAACGTTCATGTGGGAGCCGGTGCGGAAACGGCAAGGCTGGCGGACCAATACGACGTCTTGCTGCTGGCCGGCGGTTCCGAGCACCCGCGCGACCTGCCCGTCGAGGGGCGCGACCTCGACGGCATCCACTTCGCCATGGAGTTCCTGCCCCAGCAGAACCGGCGAGTCTCGGGCGAAGACCTCGGCGACGTGAAACCAATTACGGCCGAGGGCAAGCACGTGGTCGTCATCGGCGGTGGCGACACGGGATCCGACTGCATCGGCACGTCGTTTCGCCAGGGGGCGCTGTCGGTCACGCAGCTCGAAATTCTGCCCCGTCCGCCGGAGATGGAGGACAAGATGATGACGTGGCCGCATTGGCCGCTAAAGCTGCGCACGTCCTCGAGCCAGGCCGAGGGCGCTGCGCGCGACTGGAGCGTCATGACGACGAAGGTTGATGGCGCGGATGGACGCGTCAAGGCGTTGCATTGCGTTCGCGTCGACGGCGACATGAAGCCCATGACGGGATCGGAATTCGAGCTGAAGGCCGACCTGGTGCTGATCGCAATGGGTTTCGTGCATCCGGTGCATGAGGGCATGTTGAGCGATCTCGAGGTGGAGCTCGACGCGCGGGGCAACGTCAAGGCCGATGTCGAGGGCTACAGGACGTCGTTGGAAAAGGTCTTCGCCGCCGGCGACATGCGCCGTGGCCAATCGCTGGTGGTGTGGGCGATCCGCGAAGGCCGACAGGCCGCTCACGCCATCGACGCGTTCCTGATGGGGCGCAGCGATCTGCCGCGTTAGGGCGTCAGCCGCGGTCCACGGCGGCGTCATTGCGTTTCGGCGCGCCGATCCCCTAGCCCGATTGCTCGACGCCCGTCCGGCGAACGGGTTTGACGGGGCGATCGTGATCGCCCTCCGGGAGCTGCCGGACGGCATTCTCGCCGGCGCGCGCCTCACCGGCGGCATCGCCGACGCGGCGCTGAGCCGCCAGCCCGAACCGCCTGGCCACGTCTTCCCAGCTCGACTGCCGCGCCGAGGAAACCACCGCCCGTATCCGGTTCGTTAGATCGGTCATGTGACCGCTCTCCATCATGGCGTGCCATCTTTCCGAGGCGCGGATGATGTTGGGGCCGAGCATCGTGTCGGAGAGGCCGCGCGTGTATTGCACCAGGGAGCCGGAATTGAAGACGGCGAGGACGACGGCCGCGATCAAAAGCGTCAGGGCGACCCTTCGCGCGTTCGGAACCATGGCGGGCGCGGCGATCCCACGGCCGGCGTCCTTGGCGCGGGAGCCGGGCGCTTGTTCGAGCGCTTGGCGGCCAACGGACGCGGCGGGGCGATCGATCAAGTGCTTCTTGCGGAACTCCAACGCGAACGACATGTCCAGCCCAACCCCAACGGGCCCATTAAAACTGAAAATAGATGAAGGGCGCAACGCCTTCCGGCGCGACCGACTCGATGAGAAGCACGCCGAAGCCCAGCACCAGGCCCAGTCCGATGGTGCCTAGATATTCGAGCTTCCGCCCGATTTGCTCGACCAGATTTTCCGGCAGGAAATGAGATCCAAGCGACAGCGCGATCATGATCACCAGAAACGGGCTTGCCAGTTCGGCCGGCTGGGACCAGTCGCGGAGTCCGCTCAGATAATCGAGCGCGAACGGGAAGGACTCTGCCCGGAAAAAGATCCAGGCGAGGCAAACGACGTGGAAGGTGACGAGGGTGCGCGCCGTCCGCCCGAAGAATTGCTGGCCCGCAGCCCCGGCCGAAAGCACCTGACCGGCCGCCCCGTGACCGTAGCCGACGATCGCCAACGCCGGCGCCGGCGCGCTCTTCAGCGCCGCGACCAACCGCTCGATCGCCAGTGCCGAGCCGTGGATCACTCCCCAGATGACGAAGGTCCAGGCAGCCCCGTGCCAGATGCCGCCGAGGAACATGGTGATGAACAGGTTGCGGTAGGTCTTCCAGGCTCCGTGGCGGCTTCCCCCGAGCGGTTTGTAGAGGTAGTCGCGCAGCCATTCGGAGAGCGAAATGTGCCAGCGGTGCCAGAACTCCCGCAGCGAGGCGGCCCGATAGGGTTGATTGAAATTCCACTTGAATCGATAACCGAGCAGCGCCGCGGCGCCGATGGCGATGTCGCTGTAACCGGAGAAGTCGCAATAGATCTGAACCGCATAGCCGTAAAGCGCGATGGCGAGGTCGGGTCCGGCGAAGGCGGAGGGGTCGAAAAACACCGTGTCGACGAGTTCGCCCGCCAGATAGTTTGCGATCACCATTTTCTTGAAGAGTCCGATCAGGATCAAAACGATGCCGAGCGATACCATCGACTGATCGAGCCGCGGCTTCACGTTCAGTTGCGGCAGGAAATCCGCGGCGCGGACGATCGGACCGGCGACGAGCTGGGGAAAGAAGGAAATGTAGAGGAAGATATCGAGCGCCGAGTCGGCGGGCGGTATGTCGCGGCGATAGACGTCGACGACGTAGGAGATCCCCTGAAAGGTGAAGAACGATATGCCGACGGGCAGAATGATCTCAAGGAAAGGCAGGTCCCGCTCCAGCCCCATGCCCATCATCAGATCGCCCAGGGAATCCAGGAAGAAACCGTAATATTTGAAGAAACCGAGGATCGCGAGATTGAACACGACGGCGGTGCCGACCAGGATCCGCCTTTGCCGGTCGTCGTCGGTCAGGGCCAGAAACCTCCCCGTCGTGTAATTGAGCAGCGAGCTGCCGGCGAGCAGCGCCGTGAACCGCCAGTCCCAATAACCGTAAAAGAAATAGCTGGCCCCGAGCAGAAACGCCTTGCGGAACTCGTCGCGGTCCTTGAGCTCCCAGGCGACCGCGAAGACCACCATGAAGAAGAGCGCGAAATCGAGCGTTGGGAACAGCATCTAAACCACTTGCGCGTCTAAGGCGTCTCCGCCCCGATCACTCACTCCAAATTATTCCGCCTCGGCCTTCTCGATCGATCCGGCGTGCGGCCGTTTCATTCTGCGATCCGATCGCTCAACGCTGAGCAACCATTCTGTGTGCCGTGAACCCAGCCATGAGTTCGGTATACAACGCCTCGGCCGACCGTTTCGAGCCCGCGGCGGTGATGTGAACGTGGTCCGAGGTCGCCAGTCTTGGCTCGGACTCGACCCATTCGTGAATGCCACAGGCGCCGCCCATGACCTGCGACCAATCCCAGAAATCAGCGCCGACGCTTTTCGCGGCTCGCTTGAGCGCGACCCTGACCGCGCTGAGCTTGGGGGGAGGATGCCAGCGCGCGAGTCTGCCGTCGCCCGCTCGCAAAAGCCTTGAATAGGATTCCTTTTCCTCCGCCGCCAAGGCGTGACACCCCATGCCGGTCAACGAGGCCATTTTGACGCGGCCGCGCAGGGCGCGGGGGAATCGGGCGCCATCGGGGGGACCGATGATGAGGAAGTCGGCCTTGGGTGCCATTCGCTGCAACTTCTTGATCAGCCCTTCGATCCGACGCTGATAGGCGTTTTGATTGAGTCCGTCGTTGAACCCTTCATTTGTACCGTAACCGAGAATGATGAGTTCGGGCGACAGTCGTTTCAGATCGGCGGCGACCAGACGGTCGTCCCACTGGCGGGTGATATCGGCGGTGGCGCTGGGAATGCCGAAATTGACGTAACGCACCCCCGGCCGCTCCACGCCCACCGTCCATGAGAGGACGGTCACGGCGCCGTCGCCCATCGCGCTGAGCTTGAGCTTGGTTCCCTTGACGGGGATGCGCTCATAGACCATGCCTCTCTCGGGACTTCGCGTCTGGACCGTCGTGGTCGTGCGGTCGACGGCGATCTCGACGCTGCCCTGGCCGGGGCCCGTCAACAAAGCCACTTCGGCCCATTCGAACGCACCGTCACGGCTCGTCAAGGAAAGCCAGGCGCCGCGATTGCTGGTCGTCAATTTGACGCCGCTGATGCCGTAGGGCCCATCACCCTTGTTCAGGCTGTTATAGGCGGTCCAGCCGGAACTCTTTGCGAAGCTCGCACCGCG
>CAYVYD010000187.1:0-5486 GCA_964454415.1 uncultured Hyphomicrobiaceae bacterium
TGAAGCCCTCCACGCTCTCCCATTGGCGCAGATGGACGGAAACCTCGTCCCAGGCGGCCTGTCGCGCCGCCGCGTCGAGATCGAGCACGCGCATGCCGGGCGCGACACCGGCAAGGTCGAATAGCGTCCGCGTCGCCGGCACCAGCTCGCGGCCCAGCGTCTCGTCCCAGGCCGCGTAGCCTTCGGCGGCCGCGTCCCAGGTTTGCCGAATTTGCGTCTTGGCGTCGTCGTTCATGATCGGTTTCTTCCCCGCGGACGTCCGTCCGGCTTGGCGTCCAGGCTCTTGAGCGGCACCACGATCGGCACCCCGCCGGCGCGGCCGCGATAGGCACTGATCCCGTAAACGGATCTGAGCACCTTCGAGGTCAGCACCTTGTCGGCCTTTCCCGCCGCGTGGACCTTGCCATGGTCGAGCACCACGAGCCGGTCGCAAAACCGCGAGGCGGTGGAGAGGTCGTGCAGCACAAGGACGACGCAACGTCCATCGTCAGCCAGCCGGCGCAGCAGCGCGAACAACTCGAGCTGATGCGCGGCGTCGAGGCCGGCGGCCGGCTCGTCGGCGAGCAGGATTGCCGTGTCCTGGGCGAGCGCGCGCGCGATCAGCACCCGCGCCCGCTCGCCGCCCGACAGCTCGGTCACGGGCCGTGCCTTGAACCCGCAGAGATCCATCGCCCTGAACGCATCCGCCGTCGCTTCCCGGTCGGCGGCGCCCATGGGCGTGGCGAATTTGCGGTAGGGGAGGCGGCCGAGCGTCACCAGATCCTCGACCGCGATAGCCCAGTGGACGCCGTGGTCCTGCGGCAGATAGGCGAGGCGCTGGGCGAGCGCGCGCCGGGTGAGCTCGCCGATGGGCGCACCCTCGATGCGGACGGTTCCCGCATCGGGCTCGATCAGGCCCGTCAGCACGCGCAGCAGCGTCGTCTTGCCGGCGCCGTTGGGGCCGATGAGACCCACGAGCTCGCCGGCGGACGCCGAGAAGTCGACATCCTCGAGGATCCTTTGCCCGCCGAGCGCGACACCGATCCCCGATGCTTCGATGAGGCCCGCCATCAGATCAGTTTTCCCCGCGTCTTGATCACCAGATAGAAGAACAGCGGCGCTCCGAACAGCGCGGTCAGCACGCCGAGCTTGAGCTCGGAATCGGGGGTGAGGACGCGCACGCAGATATCGGCCGCGAGCACCAGGCCAGCTCCCCCCAGCATGCTCGAAAGCAGCAGACGGCTCGGCCGCTGGGCGACGAGGGGGCGCAGCAGATGCGGCACCACCAGGCCGACGAAGCTGATTGCGCCCGCCACCGCCGTCGCCGCGCCCACGCTCAGCGCCACGCCGGCGATTAGCAGCAGGCGGGTGTGGTTGAGGTTGACGCCGAGATTGGCCGCGCCCTCTTCGCCGAGCGTCAGCGCGTCGAGGTCGCGGCCCAGGATCAGCAGCAAGGCGAGCCCCGGAACGATCACCGGCGCGGCGAGCCAGACGTGGACGAAGCTGCGGTCGGCGAGCGAGCCCAGCAGCCAGAACACCATCTCGAGCGCGGCGAAGGGGTTGGGCGAGAGGTTGAGGGCGAGCGCCATCAGCGCGCCGGCGAAGGTGGTGACCGCCACGCCCGCCAGGATCAGCGTCAGCGGTCCGCCGCGCAAACCGGCGAGCGCCTGCACGATCAGCACCGCGGCGAAGGCGCCCGCGAGCCCGCCCAGCGGCAGCGCCAGCACGAAGCCCGAGGCCACGCCGGTGTTGATGGCGAGCACGGCGCCCAGCGCCGCGCCCGAGGAGACGCCGATCAGCCCCGGCTCGGCCAACGGATTGCGCAGATAGCCCTGCAGCGCCGCGCCCGAAAGGCCGAGCGCGGCGCCGATCAGGAGCGCCAGAATGGCGCGCGGCAGCCTGATCTCACGGGCGATCAGAACGGCGGTTTCGGCCTCTCGGCCGGAGCCGGCGACGAGCGCGTGCAGCACCGCGCCGATCCCGACATCGGCCGGCCCCGCGAACAGCGAAGCGCAGAAGGCGAGCGAGACGAGGCCCGCGAGCGCGGCGATAAGCAGCTTGTATCCGATGAGGGCGCGCGCCGGCCGTTCGGCCGAAAGAGCAAGGCCGCTCATGGTGCCCGTCGCCCTTCCGCCAACTCATCGCGCTTGCGGGCGAGCCGCTCGATAGCCTCGATGCTGAACGGCGTGCCGCAGTTCCACAACTTGTCGGGAATGGTGATGCGCGAGGCGTTGGCGGCGAGCGCCTTCAGCGCCGGGTGCCGCAGCACCTCGGTCGCGACCGCCGGCGTCGTCTCCTCCGTGCCGCTGAAGATCACCAGGTCGGGCCTGGCCTCGATCAGGCGTTCGAGCGCCAGCCGCCGCGTGCTGCTGCGCCGGAGCTCGGCGGTGAGGTTGCGCAAGCCCGCTGCCTCGATCAGCTCGTTGACGAGCGTCGCCGAGCCGGAGGAGTAGTTGGCGGCGTAGTAGGTGGCCGCCAGCGGCCGCCACCCGCCGCCATGGGGCCGCAGCCTCTTGAGACGCTCGTCGAAGGCCGCGACCATCGCCCGGCCGCGCTCCTCCTCGCCGACGGCTTTCGCGATCGCGAGGAGGTTGTCACGGATCTGGGCGATGCTCTCCTCCGGGGGCACCTGGATCACCCGAAGCCCGAGCCGCTTGAGCAGGTGCACCGTGGGCTGCGCGGCGTAGAGCCCGGCGATCACCAGATCGGGCTTCAGCGGGAGGATCTCCTCGGCGTTGCCGTGGACTTGGCGAAAGCCGCGCGCCTTCTCCGCCAGCACCGAGGCGTGCTCGTCGCGGGAGAGGAAGCTCAGCGCGGCGATCCGTTCGGGCTCGACCAGCATCATCAAGAGCTGATCGGTACAGAGATTGAGCGATACGATCCGCTGCGGTTTGCGCTCGCCGCCTGCCGCCGGCAAGGATGCCGCGAGCAAGGCGAGGAGGCAGAGGGCGGCCGCCTGGATGGTGCCAAAACCTGAAACCGGCATATCGCCCTTCTGCGCTCCCGCCTCGTTGGCGCGCCTAGTTCTGCGCCGTCTCGGGCGGCGGATCGTCGGCCGAGAACTTGACCTTGATCCCGCCATAGGCGGCGATGCCGGGCGTGTTGAAGCTGAACACTTCTTCGTAGTCCTGATCGAGTGCATTTTCGATACGGCCGAAGATCTGCAGACGCTGGTCGACATCGTATCTCGCCGCGATTCGCAACAAGAGAAAATCGTCGAGCGTGGTCCTGTCTTCCACGAATGTGAAGGGATTGGCTACCACGAAGACAATATCCTGCATCCTGCCATTGTAGTCGGCGCCGATATTGAGCAGGCCCTTGTCGTCGGCGAAATGCAGCGCGGCGTTTACGGACGCGGTATGCGCCGGACGCCTGATCTCGGCGCGCGAGTCCGGTTCGTGGGCGTCGAGATAGGTGTAGCTTCCCGTCAATTCGAGATGGTCGGCTGGATTTGCCGTCACCGTGACTTCGATCCCGTCCCGCGTGCTTTCGCCGTCGAGATTGGCCGAGGTGAAGAGCGGAAAGCCAAATGGACCCAGCACCGTCGAAGGCACTGAAACGATCTCGTCGACCAGGTTCTGCTCGAAATAGGTGACGTCCACCGCAAGCCGGCCACCAAGGAAGTTCTGCTCGACGCCCGCGTCCCAGCCCTCGGACTCCTCAGGCAGCAGATTGGGGTTTGGCACGAACGAGCCCGGGAGCACGCCGAACTGCTCGAACAGGGTTGGAAACACCACCCCGGTTCCTTGGCTGGCGTGGAACCGCGTGCCCGTTTCCGGAACGAGCAATGCCCCGGCGAGCTTATAGGTGGTGAAGTCCTCGAAAACATTCGAGTCATCGTGGCGGACGGCCGTGTTGAAATAGAGACGCTGCATGACGTCGAGGCGGTATTCGCCCACATAGCTCTCCATGTTGCGGGTGCGCCGGATCAAATCGGCAGAAGGTATGAATCCCTCGTCCTCGTTCTCCACCATTCCAGTCACTTCGTGCGTGGTGCCGAGCATGATCGGCGTTTCCACGCGCACCGTCGAGACGAGTCCGTATTGCTTTCGGTCGGAGTTGGTGAACGAGTTGCCGAAGGCCGGGTTGATGCTGTCGAACGAGACGTCCTGATCGTTCAAATAGACCCTGGACTTCCAGTGGTCGTCGAACAGGTTGAGGTGCGCGGCCGTTCCGAACACTTCCGTCTCGGTCTCGTTGCTGGCACCGGGCTGGTCGAGCGTCACCGAAAACGTGCCGAAGGGCGCGCCTGGAGCCATCCCCGACAAGCTGTCGATATCGGTCAGATTGTCGAGCCGGTGATAGACCGCCTCGATTCCGAGCTGATCGGTCAGTTGAAGCCCGCCCTTGGCGCGAAGGTTGACCTCGCGCGCGCCGTCGTCCTCGTAGCCGAAGTTCGAGACGTTGACGCCTCGGCTCTCGCGCGAGACGAGGCTGACGAGGCCGTGCACGGTCTCGTTGCCGCCGCGCACCGAAAGGCTGCCCGAGCGCCCCTCGAAGCTGCCGCCCTCGGCCCGTGCCCGCACCTGGGCCGGGCCCCTGCCGTCGAAGGTGACGATGTTGATCACGCCGGCGAGCGCGTTCGAACCCCACACCCCGCTTTGCGGTCCGCGCAGCACCTCGATCCGCTCGATGTCCTCTGCGAGCAGGCTGGAGAAATCGAAGAACCCGTCGGTGGTGCGGTTGAGCTCGATGCCGTCGATCAGCACCAGCACGTGGTTGGCCTCAGCGCCCCGAAGGCGAACCTGTGTCAAGCCGCCGAAGCCGCCGGTCTGGCTCACCGAGACGCCCGGCACCGCGCGCAGCGCGTCGGCGGCGTGGCGGATCTGGCGCTGCTGCAGCTTTTCCGCGGTAACGACGGTGACCGCGCTGCCGAGCGTGGCGGCGTCGACCTCTTCCTGGGCGACGCTGCCGCTCTCCACCACGATGCCCGAGAGTTGCGTCTCCTGCGCCGTGCCGGGCCGCGCGGCGATGCCCGAGGCAATCGCCGTCAGCGCCAGCAACGCAGCGGTTCGGCTGAAATCACGTCCGCGTCGCAGTCCTCTTAATCCGTTTGGTTCAATTTTCTTCCGTAGTCCCATTGCATCCTCCGTCAGTGACGATCCACTGCGAACGGGAAGCACAAGGGGTCTCGTGATGGGTGGGAATGGCGCTGACGCCGGAGACGATCCGGAGCCCTCGCGTCATTCAGCTTCGATGCGGTTGATCAAATACACCCGTTCATGGCCCGACCTGCTGCAACTTCCAACTCGCTTCAGCAGTCGCCACTACGGATCTCCGCTCCGCGCGCGCCCCGCGCACCGGATGGGCGACACCGCGATGGCAGGTCTCCTGGCTCGTGGCTAAAACGTCCGCTTCGCCTTCCCAGCTTGCCGGCCTGTGGCCGATGCCAGTGGCTTCATGTTGAAGCGAACTCGCCACTTACAGTTGCGGGGGCAGCCGCGGATTCGAGGTCCTTGCAACCTCTCACCGCGTTCCCTCTTCACCGCGCGGGATCATGAATCCGT
>CAYVYD010000188.1:0-5436 GCA_964454415.1 uncultured Hyphomicrobiaceae bacterium
CTCCATGTGCCGGTCGTATTCGGCGGTGGATGTGATGATTTGCGTTTGTCTCAGCCGTGAAAGCAGTCCCATGGTTGTGCCCCAGACCCCCCGGTCGTGTTGGAATCGTTCGAAGCGCGCCGGCGCCAAGGCCGGCACGACCCTATGATTAGACGACCGGGGTTAAGGAAGCCTTGATAAGCGTGCGGTTTTGGGAAGCCCGCAAGCGCGCGCCCCGGCGGCGCCAGCCCGGCCTCAGGCCGCGCCGCCATTGCCCCCGCCATTGCCCGGCCGGGCAGGGCGCGGCAGGGCGGGCGCGGCATGGGGCTGGGGAGCCGGCGGCGGCGCTTCGGCCGGCCGCTCCCGGCCGCTGCCGTCGAGCCCGTCCGCCTCCGGCGCGCGGGGCACGCCGGTGCCCAGCACCGCGTCCAGCACCAGCTTCGACCAGGCGCCACGGCGGAAGCGGTAGAGACGGAACAGCGACTCATGGGCGAACTGGCTGCCTTGCTTCTCGAGCTTGCGGCGGAAGACGAAGGGCGGCGGCAGCAGCACCCGGTCGACGATGCCCTTACCCTCCAGGCTGACGAACAGATTGGCGAGGTAGCGGGCGTCGTTGCGCTTGGTGCTGAGCGGGATGGCGGCGTAGTAGTCGCCCAGGAAGTCGAACACCACGTGCTGGAAGATCTCGAACGCGCGCGCGAGCCCGCTCCTGTGGGTGTCGTGGAAGCGGCCGAGGATCTCGGCCATCGGCCCCTCGCGCGCCTCCCGGGTCATCGAGGTCAGCATCTGGAAACGGTTGATCGGCCGGTTGACCGAGACCAGCAGGATGCAGAAGTCGACGAAGATGGCGACGAAGAGGGGGATGTAGTCGCGCGAGCCGAGCCCCGGCTCGGCGTCGAGCGCGCTCATCTGCGGCGGTACGCCCTTCTGCGCCGTCTCGATGGCGCGCTTCTGCATATCGCGCAATTCCTCCGGGCTCGGCGGCGGCTCGAAGGAGAGCACGCCGATCGCCGTGGTGGTGAGCCGGCGGAAGGCCTCGACGATGGCTTCGGCCCCCTCGACCGCGGCGACGCCGGTGTTGTCGATCGCGGGCAGGCCGTCGATCGCCTTGACGGTGCCGCGCAGCGCCGTCTGAAGCTGGATGTCGGGACAGGCGAAGCTGCCGCCCGCATTGTCGGTGAACTCCGTCTTCTCGGCGCGTGCCGCCAGCATGTCCCGCTGCTCGAGCAGTTGGGGGTCGCTCTTCAGCGCGTTGAAGCGGGCGATGGTGAGGTCGAGGCGGCGGTTGAGCCCGCGCAGGAAGGCGTTGCGGGTGCCGGTCTCGGGGTCGAAGGTCTGGGGATCGTTGGAGAGCACCTTGGCGAGGTCGGCGTCGAGCGCGTCGAAGTCCTTTTTGACCTCGGCGGTGCGGGTGCCGATGAACTTCGAGACGAAGGCGAAGTTGGTGGCGTCGGCGTCGCGCAGCCGGCGGCGCGGGCCGTCGCCCGGCCTCGAGTTGGGGCAGGTGGTGCCCTTCTCGCGCTCGTCCACCGCCTTATTCCGCGAGAGCAGGGCGAGCTCATCGAGCGTGGTGCCGAGTTGCTCGAGGCGCAGCCGGCCCTTCTGCAGCACGCCCTGGACCTGGGTGATGGCGGCCTCGGCCGAGCGCGTAGCCTCGGCGCGGGCCTCGAGGAACTTCCAGAAATAGCCGAAGCCGAAGCCGACCGAGATCAGCGTCAGGAACAGGTAGCCCGCGATGTAGAGCGAGCGCAGCCACCAAGAGACCGGCGAGAACAGCGTGTCCAGGATGTAGATGATCATCAGCATCAGCGTCGCCACCGCGGCGCCGATCGCGATGCGGTAGACGAGGCCGATGTCGCCGGTGTTGGCGCTGATCAGCTCGAGCATTCCCGAATAGGTGGCGAACCACGAGACCAGCGCCAGGCAGACGATCAGGAATACCTTGGTGAAGCTCGGAAAGATGGCGCGCAGGCGCTGCCAGCTCTCGCTGCCGGCCTCCAGCGCGTCGACCGCGCGCTTGAGGCGCGCGTCGCCGTTTCCGGCCGGGGCGCCACCGCCGTCGCGGCCGGGATCGGACTGGGGACGTGATTGGGTCATGGGGCATCTCCCATAGCGATGCTGCGGTCCGTGGGGGTGAGCGAGGCCTGGCGCTCGCGCCCGCCCGCCTCCTCCAAGGGGTGTGCGTCGGGGGCCGCTTGGGGGGCGCCCGCCGAGGCGGCCTCCTCGGCGAGCTCGCCGAGCAGCACCCGCATCAGCGGCTCGGTGGCGCTGCCGGCGTAGAGATCGCGCGCCCAGGGCCGCGACGGCGTGCCGGTGCCGACCAGCACCACGTAGGAATAGGCCGGGCCGTTGGCGAATTGCAGCCCGCCCGCCACCCACAGATCGACGGTGTCGTAGGCCTGGGGGCGGATTGTGCCGGTGCCGCGCGTGCCGGTCTTGGCGAAGTGGAGGGTCACGTCGTCGCGCTTCCCCGCGCACCAGTCGGTGAGCCGGTGCAGGGTGCCGTGCTTGTGGCAGAGGGGGGCGGAGAGCAGCCGGGCGAGGAGCGGCCGGCCGGCGGGCCTGATCAGCTCGCCGAGCGGGCGCCGGGGCGCGGCGCGCGCGTCGCCCTCGGGGGGTGAGCGCAGCAGGCTCGGCGCCGGCGGGGCCGCGGTTTCGCCGGTGAGCGCGGCGAGAACGGTCCCCGCCATGCGGTGGACGGTGCGCGGGCTCGCCGCCAGATGGCCGACGGTGAGCGCCGTCTCGGGCGGCGTCGCCCGGTCGGCAAGGGTGAGGCCGAAATCGGCGATGGTCTCGTCCAGGCGCGGGCCGCCGATCCGCCGCAGCCGCCATTCGAGCGGGTGGTTGAGCGAGCAGGCGAAGGCGACCTCGGCCTTGCGCAGGCGCCGCTCGTGCCCCCGCTTGCAGGCCTCGAGCCCGGTCTTGGGCGCGGCGGTGTCGAGATAGCCGCTCGAGGGCTCGTGGCCGCCGTCATTGGCGATCGCGGCGGCCGCGGCGATCTTGGCGAGCGAGGCGATGAAGCGGCTCTCGCGCTCGTGGCGGTAGCGGCCGGTGGCGGGGTCGCGGGCGCGCGCCGAGCCGAAATAGGCGGCGGTATAGTTGGCTTCGTAATAGCGGACGAGCCGGCCTTCCCGGTCGGCGGCGGCGATCACCACGTCGGGCACGCGCGGCGCCGTCTCGCCTTCGCCCGAACGCGCGCTTTCGACGTCGAGCGAATAGCGCGGGTCGATCCGGTCCCGGTCACGGGCCTGCATCCGGGCGAGCGCGGCGCTGACCCGCTGGCGGAAGCGCAGGTTCTTGGCGACGTCGAGGGTGAGGCGGACGCTCCCCGCATGGGCGCGCCAAGCATAGCCATGGGCGTTCTTCAGCTCGTCGCGGACACCGTATTTGGCCGACGGCATCAGCGTGTTGGAGCGGCGGATCGGATTGGCGCCGGCCGGGTTCGCCGCGGCGGGACCGAGGCTCGCCAGCGTCTCGGCGATGCCGGGCGCGGTCTTGGGCGCGGGCACGGTCTGCGCCAACCGGTCGAGCTCGTCGATCGCGCCGGCAAGCGCGGGCCCGGCGGCGAGCAGGTGAGTGGCGCAGTAGCGCGCCCGCTCGCCGACAATCCGCCTCCACGCCCGATCGCGCAGCTCGTTCAGCTCGTCGCTCCCCTCGAGCAGGATGATCGGCTGGTTGACCGCGGCGGCGAGCACGAACTGCTCGGCCGCGCTCAAGGCTTGGGCCGGCTTGCCGAAGACGATCAGGCTGGTCTGCTCGACGCCGTAAAGCGCCTGGCCGCCGGTGCGCTGGGCGTGGGGGAAGTGGTTGGCCGACCAGCGCTCGAGCGGTTCGATGTCGCCACCCTTGGTCAGCTCCCATTGGATGACCGGCGCCAGCCACCACTCCTTGGCCTTGCGGGAGAGCTTCTCCAGCGCGCTCTCCTGCGGGCTCGGCGGCGTCTTGAAGAAGATCCGGGCGAGCTGCATGGAAAGCGTCGAGCCGCCGACGCCGAGCCGCGGGCGGCGGGCCTGGACCGTGCGCTTCAGCGTCGACCAGGGGATCCGCAGCACGCCGAAGAGGTCGATGCCGAAGGGGTTGACGAGGCCGCCCAGGTGCCGGTCCTCCTGCAGCGCCAGGCAGCGCCAATAGGCCTGCGGCACCGCGCCCACATGCAGCGACTTGTGGTCGGGATAGGCGATGTAGTCGGGCAGCTCGATGGGCCGGCCCCAGTGGTTGAAGTCGCGCTCGCTGTCGAGCACGGGATCGAAGATGCCGACGAAGCGGTCCCGGGCGTCGTAGATGGCGGTCCCCAGCGAGCGCTCGTCGGCGTAGCGCAGCACCTCGCCCATCCATAGCTGGCCGGTGAAGCCGCGCAGCGGTGCGTAGACATAGACCAAGAGCAGCGCGAACAGGCCGTAAAGGACGATGGGCGCGGTGAGGAAGCGCAGCCGCCCGAGCCGCGGATTGAACAACAGGGTTGAGAAGAGCAGGCGGACCGCATGGACGGGGATGGCGGCCAGCGTCTCCGCCAATCTGGCCGCGATGCGCAGAAAAGCCAACATTGAGCCGCCGGTACGCCCTATCAGGTTCCCGCCCCCGACCACACCATGTGTGGTTAATTGCGCCGATGTAAAGGGCTAACGCGCCGCTGCCGCCCGGGCGGCGGGCCGCCTCCGCTCAGGCGGACGCGATGCCGAACTGGGAGAACGGGATGAACTGGACGCGGTCGCCCTCGGCGACGCTTGCGGTCTCCTCGCCGATCTCGATCAGGCCGTCGGCGGCGCGCAGCGAGGAGATCAGCCCCGAGCCGTCGCGTTCGAACTTGCCGACCGCGATGCCGCCCTCGGCGTCGTTGGTGAGGTAGCCGCGCCAGAATTCGCGCCGCCCGGTCTTCTTCTCGGGCACGGCGAAGGCGGCGGGCAGCGGATAGCGGACCGGCTCCCGCCAGGCGCCGCCGGCAAGCCGCACCAGCACCGGGCGCACATAGAGCAGGAAGCAGACGAAGACCGCCACCGGGTTACCCGGCAGGCCCATGACGAGCCCATCGCCGATCCGCCCGAAGGCCATCGGGCGGCCCGGCTTGACGGCGATCTGCCACATGTGGAGCTGGCCCAGCCGCGCCATCGCCTCGACGATGTGGTCCTCCTCGCCGCGGCTCGCCCCGCCGGTGGTGATCACCACGTGATAGGCGCGCGCCGCGCGTTCGAGCTCGGCCTCGACCTCGCCGCGCTCGTCGCCGAGCACGCCCAGATCGTCGCAGACCACGCCCGCCGCCTCGATCAGGCCGCGCAGCATCGGCGCGTTGGCGTCGTAGACCTGGCCGGGCGCCAGCGGCTCGCCCGCGCGCACGATCTCGTTGCCGCTGGAGAGCACCGCCGCCTTGAGCGGTTCGAAGCAGGCAAGCCGGTCGAATCCGGCCGAGGCGGCGGTCGCCACGTCCTGGGGGCGCAGGCGTCGGCCCGCTTCGAGCAGCTC
>CAYVYD010000189.1:0-5419 GCA_964454415.1 uncultured Hyphomicrobiaceae bacterium
CGCTTCCGGCGAGCGATTACAAGGCGCCGATTCTCGCCGCCACCTACGCTGTGACGGTGTTCTCGATCGTCGTTCAGGGCCTCACCATGGGGCCGCTGGTCGCCCGGCTGATTCGCGGGCAAACGGGAGATCCCGGCGCCGCCGCGCCGGCGGTCGAGCCGCAAAGTTTCACGTGAAGTCGCCCGCGCTGAACAGCGCCTTGAAGCGGTAGCCGGCTTGGGCGAAACGCTCGGCCGCGCCTTCGCCACGGTCGACGACGGAGAGGATCATCACCACCTCGCCGCCCGCCTCGCGCACCACCTCCGCCGCGTCGAGCACCGAGCCGCCCGAGGTGGTGACGTCCTCGACCATGACGACGCGGGCGCCCTCGAGGAATTCGTCGTCGGCCAAGCCCTCGATACGCAGCCGCCGCCCGTGCTCCTTGATTTTCTTGCGCACGAAGAACGGCTTGAGCCTCTTGCCCTGTTGAAGCGCCACCGGCCCGGCGACCGCGACCATCGGCACCGCGCCCACTTCGAGCCCGCCGATGAAGTCCACGTTCTCGCCCGCGATGGCGTCGACAACGAGCTCGGCGATCAGCAGCGCGCCCTCCGCATCGAGGGTCGTCGCCCGCATGTCGACGTAGAAATTGCTGGTCCGCCCCGAGGCGAGCGTGACCGCCTCGCCGGTGCGCACCGAGCGCTCCTTGATGATCTCCTTGAGCCGCGCCCGTTTGGCCGCGAGTTCCCCGCCGCCCGGCGCTTGCGCTGATGCCGTCTGGGCCTCGGCCATGGATCGCTTCGCTCTCCCGCGCTTGGCGTTGAAATCTCCGGGCAAGTGAGGTCAACGGCGAAACGCTGTCAACCGGAGATGGCCTCAACTGTGGAATATTCCAGAACGATCATGTTGACCGCATTGCCTGCCCGCTTCAGGATCTGCATTTCGTGATTAAAATCGGACGGACGCGATCCCTGCAGATGCAGGAGATCGAAATTTAACATATTAGAACAACGAGTTAGATCGTCAATAACGTAGCACATGAGCGTTTTCGACCCATCCCACTTCTTAAACACACCTCGGGGTCAGTCGGTACAGTTTTGGCGTCGGCGGTCGAGGAGGATTTATTTCACCATCAAAGACGTCGAACCTCGCAGAAAAAATTCGATGGCCGACGGCAACAAAGACGGGGTTCAAACGCAGTTGCTCGAGCATCTAGTGCAGACCCGCCGCAGGGCATTTCGTGGCCCGGTCGCGCTGAAGCTTGATTTGCAGACCACCGCAGATAGCCCTACGCATTCGCACAACATCGCAAAAAATTTACTCGATCTGTTTGCTCTGCCGCGACCGGCCTTGAAAACTGGCCGTCAGGCATTGCTTTACGCAAACGACGCCCAAGTCCATGCACTCTGCGTCACTTGTAGTCATGGCAAATCAGAACCGTTGATTAGAGTGGTCGCAAGCCCAATCGGGTGCCTTCGCGCTGACCTGGAAATAATATGGTCCGATCTACATCAGCGCGACCGCCGCTTTCGTGCGACCCCGTACGAATATCATTTTGGGGCAATTGATCGGTATCAGGAACTGGTACGAGACAAATCGGCGTTACGCGAAATAATAAGCGAAGAACAATACGAGTCATTTCTGCTACTTTACCGTCGAGATGCTCAGGAGTAACTTCTAGGTTCCTCAGTGTTGACACCAACACATCTTGCGATGCTGTACAATGTTTCAGGTGTCAGAGCAGGAAACGATCCTGCCAAAATGTGGCAACAGATTTTCAAGAGTTCACCATTGCGGCTCACTTTGAGCGAACCGCCACAGGAAACCGGTGGATCCGCCCAGTGGAAACAAGAAATAGAGGATAAACTTGACACGTTTAAGAAGCGATGGGGACACGTTATAGACCCCCTTTTGGTGCCGGTGGCGCTCGAAGTTGTGATGCAACCGCCACCCCTTAGTCGGCAGCGAGGTGTCAGCGATTTAGATAATATCCTGCGCGAGTACATTATCCCAAGAGTCGTCAGCGTACTGAATCCCATCTCCCACCATGTCTTTGCAATTGGTTCAGCACCAACCAAACCACGTATGCCACCGCCCTCCACTCGGAGCGGTGTAACTCGGTTCGAAGCTTTCCGTCTTCCACCAGCCAGAGAAGGTTCGTCCGGATTTGTCAGCGCGGCGATAGTCGCCGATTGGACGGGACTCGATAGTGTATTAGGGAGAGTCGACTCTGAGATTGAGGTAGGGCGAGAATCCCTCGAAAATTCGTGACCTTGCATTGGGTCGCAGGATTACGGGAGCAAAATATCAAAAATATAAAGCAGAGCTCACCCGTAACGCCGTGACTACGCTCGCTAATGCGCCGCCTCCCAATTTTCGGCCGCCTTGGCGTCGACCTTCAAGGGCACCGAGAGCTGGAGCGCCGGCGCGCACGCCCCCTCCATCACCTTGACCGCGGTCTCGATGGTCTTATCGGCGTTCTTTTCCGCCGCCTCGAAGATCAGCTCGTCATGCGCCTGGAGCAGCATGCGCGCTCCGGATCTGGCCTCGCGCAGCGCCGGGTCCAAGCGGATCATCGCGCGGCGGCTGACGCAGGCGCAAGCCGCTATCCCGACCTCGATCGGCGACCCCCCATTATCCCTTTAGGCTTGGATCGGCCTTCGGCGCATGGCAGATTTCAACCCCTATGGAGCGCATGGACAACAGGCTGCTCGATTTCCTCAGCGGGCTGGACCACGCCGAATCCACCGGTGAGGCGTGGCGGAGGACGGTTGCCTTCATGCATGGCCAGGGCGCGAGCCAGTTCGCCATCAGCATGGAGCTCGATAGCGCCGATCCCCTGTTCATGTGGACCTTCCCGCCATGGGTGGCCGAGCAATATGTGGAGGAAGTCTTTCCCGATTGCGATCCGACGCTCGCCCATTGCCGCGTGAACGTGACCCCGTTCTTCAGCGGCACGGCATTCCGGCACCGATACCCGGACCTGCCCGCGCCCTATCATAGGTTTCTGGAAGACTTAGCCGCCAACGACGTTTGCTCGGCCGTTTCGATTCCCGTGCACGGCGGATCGGACGGGGATTGGGGCAAGTTCGGCTACGGCACCGCCCTTGGCGCCGGTCAATTCGAGGGCTTTTATGCCGAGAGGGGCTTCACGCTGTACATGGCGGGCACAATGGCGTTCAACCGGATGCGGGCCCTCGTGAAAAGGGAGCGCACCCCGCAAATTGGCCTCACCGACGACGAGCGGGAATGCCTGCTCTGGCTCTCCCGTGGACTGCTAAGGAATGAAATCGCCGACCGGCTCGGCCTGCGCCCGGTGACCGTGCGGCGCTGCCTCGCCGAGGCCCGGCGCAAACTGGACGCACACACCCTGGATCAGGCCCTTGCGAACGCCGTCCAGATGGGCTTGGTCGAGCCCTAGGAGCACAGGAACAGGAAGCCATACCGCTTAAACTTCCCATGGAAGGCGCTACTCCAGACAACAGGCTGTCCGATTTCCTGACGAATTTGAAAGAAGACGAATCCGCCGATCGGGCGTGGCATTCGACGGTGACGTTTATGCGCGCCCTGGGTGCCAGCCGGGTCGGCGTCAGCATGGAGCTCGACAGCGCCGATCCGCTGTTCATGTGGACCTTCCCGCCATGGGTGGCCGAGCAATATATGGAGGAAGTCTATCCCGATTGCGATCCGACCCTCGCCCATTGCCGCGAGAACGTGGCCCCGTTCTTCAGCGGCACGGCGTTCCTGCACCGATACCCGGATCCGCCTACCCCCTATCGGCAGTATCTTGAGGACCTCGTAAGTGAAGAAGTTCGCTCCAGCGTCGTGATCCCCCTCCATACCTGCTCGAATGGAGAATGGGGCAAGTTCAGCTTTTCCACCAATTTTTCCGCCGATGAATTCGAGAGTGGGTACGCCGAGCGCGGCATAATGATCCACATGGCGTCGATAGCGGCGTTCAACCGCATCCGAACCCTGGTGAAAAAGGAGCGGGCCGCCGCCGTCGGCCTTACCCGGCGGGAGCGGGAATGCCTACTGTGGCTCGCCCGCGGCCTGCGAAACGACCAGATCGCGGAGCGCATGGGCATCAGGCCGGTGACGGTGGCGTTCCACTTCGCCAACGCCCGCTCGAAGCTCAACGCCCGGACTCGCGAGCAAACCCTCGTCAGCGCCATCCAGTTGGGGCTGGTCTGTCCATAGGGCGTTGACGGATGGCTCGAGATCGCGGGATGGCGGCGCTGTGCAACCGCCGCTCGCCGATTGTCCGCCGCTGAGCGCGGCCGGGTATTGCGTGGTCCTTCGGCCCTGCCCTAATGCGCCGCCTCCCAGTTGTCGGCGGCCTTGGCGTCGACCTTCAGCGGCACCGAGAGCTGGAGCGCCGGTTCGCAGGCGCCTTCCATCACGCGGACCGCGGTCTCGATGGTCTTCTCAACGTTCTTTTCCGCCGCCTCGAAAATCAGCTCGTCATGCACCTGGAGCAGCATCCGCGCGCCCGACCTGGCGTGCTCGAGCGCCGGTCCCATGCGGATCATCGCCCGGCGGATGATGTCGGCGGCCGACCCCTGGATCGGCGCGTTGATGGCGGCGCGCTCCTGGAAGGCGCGGTGCGAGGGGTTCTTGGTGTTGATCTCGGGGAAATGCACCCGCCGCCCGAACAGCGTCTCCACGTAGCCGTTCTCCCGCGCCTCCGCCTTGGCCCGCTCCATATAGTCGCGGATGCCGGGGAAGCGCTCGAAATAGGTCTTGATGTAGTCGCCCGCCTCGCCGCGCGAGATGCCGAGCTGGTTGGCGAGCCCGAAGGCCGAGATGCCGTAAATGATGCCGAAATTGATCGCCTTGGCGCGGCGCCGCGTAGCCGGGTCCATGTCCTCGATCGGTACGCCGAACATCTCCGACGCCGTCATGGCGTGGATGTCGAGCCCCTCGGCGAAGGCCTGCTTAAGCACGTCGATGCCCGCCATGTGGGCGAGCACGCGGAGCTCGATCTGGCTGTAGTCGGCCGAGACCAGCTTGTTGCCCTTGGCCGCCACGAAGGCGGTGCGGATCGCGCGGCCCTCCTGCGTGCGCACGGGAATGTTCTGGAGGTTGGGGTCGGTCGAGGCGAGCCGCCCGGTGGAGCTCGCCGCCATGGCGAAGGAGGTGTGGATGCGCCCGGTCTTGGGGTTGATGAAACCGGGGAGCGCGTCCGTGTAGGTGCTCTTGAGCTTGGCGAGCTGGCGCCATTCGAGCAGCCTTGCCGGGAGGTCGTGTCCCTGGGCGGTGAGCTCCTCGAGCACCTGGTGGTCGGTCGCCCAGGCGCCGGTCTTGGTGCGCTTGCCGCCCTCCAGGCTCATCTTCTCGAACAGGATCTCGCCCAATTGCCTGGGCGAGCCCAGGTTGAACTCCTCGCCGGCGAGCTTGTGGATCTCCGATTCGAGGCCGCCCAGCGCCTGGGCGAAGG
>CAYVYD010000190.1:0-5396 GCA_964454415.1 uncultured Hyphomicrobiaceae bacterium
TCCTCGGTCAGCACGCCCGGCGTGTTGGTGACGATGATGCCGCGGTTGCGGGCGGTCTCGAGATCGATGTTGTCGACGCCGGTGCCGAAATTGGCGATCAGCTTGAGCTGATCGCCCGCCTGGCTCAGCACGCCGCGGTCGACCCGGTCGGTCACCGTCGGCACCAGCACGGTCGCCTCGCCGACCGCCGAAATCAGCTCCTCCCTCGTCATCGCCCGGTCCTCGACGTTGAGCCGCGTGTTGAACAGCTCGCACATGCGCGTCTCGACCACGTCGGGCAGCCTGCGCGTCACGATGATCAGCGGTTTCTTGGAGGCCATAGGGAGGATCCGCGACTTCTATCAAGGCTGCCCGGCGACACGGCCGAATCGAGTGTGGGGCGCACTTCCGGCGGCAAGCAAGGATTGCTGCCGCATGTGTCTATCAGAAGGCGGGCGAGAAAACAAAGCGCCGAATGCGCGCAACCGCCACGATCCGTTCATCTTTTTGTCGCAACCATTGCATGTCGCTTGAGGCGCGATTTATGCATGCAAATTAGGTATCGGATCGGACGGTCCGCCTATCTGCAGCGCCTCGGGCGGGGCGCCATGCCATCGGCGCCGTCATGGAGTTCGCACCCTGTGAAGAAGAAGCTTTCCGGCCTCGTTCTCGCCGTGCTGCTAGCTGCCTTCGCGCCCCAGGGCCCGGCCGCCGCGGCCGCCCAGGACGACACCGCCAAGAGCGCGCCCGCCAAGGGTCCGAGCGGCCTGCCGCTGCCGCGTTTCGTCTCGCTCAAATCCAACCGCGTCAACGTGCGCAAGGGCCCCGGCACCGACTACCCCGTGGCGTGGATCTTTTCCCAGGCTGGGCTGCCGGTCGAGGTGGTCGCCGAGTTCGAGAACTGGCGTCAGGTGCGCGATTCCGAAGGCGCGGAGGGATGGGTGTTTCACGCCCTGTTGAGCGGCCGCCGCACCGCCTTGATCATGCCGTGGGCGAAGGAGAAGCAGCTCATCGTGCTGCACAGCCGCGCCGCCGCCGACAGCACTCCCGTGGCCCGCGTCGAGACCGGCGTGCTCGGCAACATCACCTCCTGCGACGGCGAGTGGTGCGAGTTCTCGGTCAGCGGCTATACGGGCTATGTCGAGCAGGAACGCCTGTGGGGCGTCTACCGCGGTGAGCGCGTAAACTGACCTTCCCGCTGCCCGGCGAGGGGCGGCGGTTCGCGGCGTCAAATGGGAGCGGAGGGGAGCGCCGACCAGGCTTCTAGCACTTCGAAACCAGGCGCACCAGCACGTCCACCCGCGAAATCTCCATGCCTTCCGGCGGCTCCGGCAGGGCCCCGATGTCGATCGTGCCCGAGGGGATGTCCTCGAGCTGACCTGTGGTTTCGGAGAAGAAGTGGAAGTGGTTCGAGGTGTTGGTGTCGAAATAGGTCTTGGCGCCCTCGACCGCGACCTCGCGCAGCAGGCCGGCCTGGGTGAACTGGTGCAGCGTGTTGTAGACGGTGGCCAGCGACACCGGCACGTTGCAGCGCAACGCCTCTTCGTGCAGCTGTTCGGCGGTGACGTGCCGGTCGCCCCTGGCGAACAGCAAATCGGCCAGCGAGACCCGTTGCCGCGTCGGCCGCAGCCCGGCCTCGCAGAGCATCTTCCGGGCGTTTATATCCTTGTCTTGCATCATGTTATCGCACAAACCGCCGCGTCCAATGAAAACCTATTGGGATATATATATTTGGTCTGGAGCGCCCCCGCAACCAGACTTTGCAGCGGCCGGGCGCCGTCTTCCGCCGGGGCAGGTCCCGCCCCCCGCCGGGACGGCGGGACTGTTGCACCACGCATTCAGTATGATAGGAAACGTCCCGATGAACGGGACCGGGGCCGAATTGGACGCCGATTGTGATGGCTGAGCGCAATTCCAGCTTTGAATATGAGGACCTGTTGGCCTGCGCCCGGGGCGAGTTGTTCGGCCCCGGAAACGCGCAGCTGCCACTGCCTCCGATGCTGATGTTCGATCGCATTTCGCGCATCACCAGAGACGGCGGCGAGCACGGCAAGGGCCAGGTCGTGGCCGAGCTCGCCATCGAGCCCGACCTCTGGTTCTTTCCCTGCCACTTCAAGGGCGATCCGGTGATGCCGGGCTGCCTGGGCCTGGACGCGCTGTGGCAGATGCTCGGCTTCTTTCTCGGCTGGCTCGGCGCGCCGGGCAAGGGCCGCGCGCTCTCCGTTGGAGAGGTCAAGTTTTCCGGCATGGTGCTGCCCAGCGTGAAGAAGCTGGAATACATCGTCGACCTCAAGCGCGTCGTCCGCCGCAAGCTCACGCTCGGCGTCGGCGACGGCCAGTTGAAGGCCGACGGCGAGACCATCTACATCGCGAAGGACCTGCGGGTTGGACTGTTCGCCGAGGACCAGCCGAACGGCGACGAAGGCGGCGACGCGTGATCGTTTGCGTTGCGCCGGGCCGGCATCCACTCCATAACAACATAATTCGCTGAGCTCCGAGACGGCTTGGGCGGTAAGGAAATTGGAATGAGACGTGTCGTGGTCACCGGAATGGGGATCGTGTCGTCGATCGGCAACAATACCCAGGAGGTGCTTGCATCGCTGCGCGAAGCGCGTTCGGGGATCGTCCGTGCGGATGATTACGCCGAATACGGATTCCGCTGCCAGGTGCACGGCGCGCCGACGCTCGACTGGGAAGAGGCCGTCGACCGCAAGATCCGCCGCTTCATGGGCGCTGGCGCCGCCTGGAACTACATCGCCATGGAGCAGGCGATCCGCGACGCCGGACTCGAAAAGAACGACATTTCCAACGAGCGCAGCGGCCTGGTCATGGGATCGGGCGGCCCCTCCACCAAGGCGATCGTGCGCGCCGCCGAGATTGCCCGCACCCGGGGCGCCAAGAAGGTCGGCCCCTTCGAGGTGCCCAAGGCGATGTCGAGCACCAACTCGGCGACGCTCGCCACCCCCTTCGGCATCCGCGGCGTCAACTACTCCATTTCGTCGGCCTGCTCGACCTCGGCCCATTGCATCGGCAACGGCGCCGAGCTGATCCAGTGGGGCAAGCAGGACATCGTCTTCGCCGGCGGCGGCGAGGAGCTCGATTGGACGCTCTCGGTCCTGTTCGACGCCATGAACGCCATGTCGTCCAAGTTCAACGACACGCCCGAGCGCGCCAGCCGCGCCTATGACGTCAACCGCGACGGCTTCGTCATCGCCGGCGGCGCTGGCGTCCTCGTGCTCGAGGAGCTGGAGCACGCCAAGGCGCGCGGCGCCAAGATCTGGGGCGAAGTGGCCGGCTACGGCGCCACCTCCGACGGCTTCGACATGGTCCAGCCTTCCGGCGAGGGCGCGGCGCGCTGCATGCGCCAGGCGATGGAAGGGCTCGATTGCGCCATCGATTACATCAATCCGCACGCGACCTCGACGCCGATCGGCGACGTGCGCGAGATCGAGGCGGTCCGCGAGGTCTTCGGCGACGACATCCCGCCGATCAGCGCCACCAAGTCGCTCACCGGCCATTCCTTGGGCGCCACGGGCGTCCAGGAATCCATCTACTCGCTGCTGATGATGAACAACGGCTTCATTTGCGAGTCTGCCAATATCGACGAGATCGACCCGCGCATGGCCGACGTCCCCATCGTCACCGAACGCCAGGACGACGTCGAGCTCAACTGCGTCATGTCCAACAGTTTCGGGTTCGGCGGCACCAACGCGACGCTGATTTTCAGACGCTACGACGCGTGATCGCAAAGGGCGTGGCGCGGCGGAACGACCATTTGTATTTCGAGACCTTGTAGAAACCGAGTGTCACCATGGCATCCAGCACCAAAGAGTCCTCCGGCAAATTGATGAGCGGCAAGCGCGGCCTCGTCATGGGCGTGGCCAATGATCGGTCGATCGCCTGGGGCATAGCGCGCACCCTCGCCGACCACGGCGCCGAGCTGGCGTTTTCCTATCAGGGCGATTCCTTCGGCCGGCGCGCCGTGCCGCTCGCCGAATCGGTCGGCTCCAAGATCATCGTTCCCTGCGACGTCTCGGACATCGAGAGCGTCGACAACGTCTTCGACGCCATCGCCAAGCAATGGGGATCGCTCGACTTCGTGGTCCACGCGCTTGCCTTTTCCGACCGCACCGAGCTGCGCGGGCGCTACGCCGAAACCAGCCGCGAGAACTTCATCCAGACCATGGTGATCTCGTGTTTCTCCTTCACCGAGGTCGCCAAGCGCGCCGCCGCGCTGATGCCCGATGGCGGCTCCATGCTGACGCTGAGCTACGCGGGCTCCACCCGCGTCGTCCCCTGCTACAACGTGATGGGCGTCGCCAAGGCGGCGCTGGAGGCGAGCGTGCGGTATCTGGCCGCTGATTTCGGCGCCGACGGGATCCGCGTGAACGCGCTCTCGCCCGGGCCCATGCGCACCCTTGCCGGCGCCGGCATTTCCGACGCCCGCGTACTCTTCAACTACCAGCGCAAGCACGCGCCGATGAAGCGCACCCCGACCCTGGACGAGGTCGGCGGCGCCGCGCTCTACCTGCTCTCCGACCTCTCGGGCGCGGTCACCGGCGAGGTTCATTTCGCCGATTGCGGCTACTCGATCACCGCGATGCCGACGCTGGAGGAGCTGAAGGAGCTCGACGAGGACGAGCCGGCGGGCGGCAAGCCCGCCTCCGAGCCCTCGGCCGAGGCCGCCCAATAGTCCGGCGGCGCGCCCGAGCCGGCGTAAAAACGGCCCCACTGGATTTCGGCGGGGCCGCTCGATTTTCTGCAAGAATTCCAGAAGCTTAGCCGGCTTCCGCCGCCGCGCCTCCGGGCTTGTCCTCGCGCGGGATCTCCTTGCCCGTTTCCTGGTCGACCACCTTCATGGAGAGGCGCACCTTGCCGCGCTCGTCGAAGCCCATCAGCTTGACGTAAACGCTGTCGCCCTCCTTGACCACGTCGCTCACCTGGCGCACCCGCTCGGGCGCGAGCTGGGAGATGTGCACCAGGCCGTCGCGCGGTCCGAAGAAGTTCACGAAGGCGCCGAAGTCGACCACCTTGACGACCGTGCCCTTGTAGATCACGCCCACCTCCGGTTCCGAGGTGATCGCCCGGATGCGAGCGAGCGCCTCGTTGATGGACTGCGCGTTGGAGGAGGCGACCTTCACCGTGCCGTCGTCGGAGATGTCGATCTTGGTGCCGGTCTCCTCCACCATCTGGCGGATGACGGCGCCGCCCGGTCCGATCACTTCGCGGATCTTGTCGGTCGGGATTTGAATGAGCTCGATGCGCGGGGCGTGATCGCCGAGCTCGGCCCGGGATTCGCCAATCGCCTTGCTCATCTCGCCCAGGATGTGCATCCGCCCGTCCTTGGCCTGACCGAGCGCCACCTTCATGATCTCCTCGGAGATCCCGGTGATCTTGATGTCCATCTGCAGCGAGGT
>CAYVYD010000191.1:0-5351 GCA_964454415.1 uncultured Hyphomicrobiaceae bacterium
CGCAATCTGGAGCGCGCCGGCGTCGAGATCATCGAGGACCGCGCGGTGCTGACCGACCGCAACAGCGTCCATCTGGTGGGTTCGGAGCGGACGGTGACGGCCGAAACCATCCTGATCGCGACCGGTGCCAGGCCCTTCGTGCCGGAGCTGCCGGGGGCGGAGTTCGCCATCACCTCGAACGAGGCATTTCATCTGAAGAGTTTGCCAGGCCAAATCTCGATCGTCGGCGGCGGCTATATCGCGGTCGAGTTCGCGGGCATCTTTTCAGGCCTCGGCGCGCAGGTCTCGCTGCTCTACCGCGGGCCGCAGATCCTGCGCGGCTTCGACGACGATCTGCGCGATCATCTGGCGGGCGAGATGAGACAACGTGGCGTCGACGTGCGGGTCGAGTGCGAGGTCGAGGCAATCGAACAAGCGAAGGGCGGCTTCGAGCTCGCGCTCAAATCGGGCGACCGGCTCGCCACCGGGCTCGTGATGTACGCGACGGGAAGAAACCCCAACACCGCCGGCCTCGGGCTCGAGGAGGCGGGCGTCGAGCTCGGCTGGAACGGCCATGTGGTGGTGGACGAGTATTCGCGCAGCAGCGTCGCCAACATCTACGCGGTCGGCGACGTGACCGACCGGGTGGCGCTGACGCCGGTGGCGATCCACGAGGGCGCGGCCTTCGCCCAGACCCGCTACAACGACACCCCCACCCCGGTCGATCACGAGACGATACCGACGGCGGTCTTCTCCGAGCCCGAGATCGGTACGGTCGGGCTGACCGAGGCGCTGGCCCGGGAGAAGTTCCGCAAGATCGAGATTTACAAAAGCGTGTTCCGGCCGCTCAAGCACACGCTTTCGGGCCGCGACACGCGGATGCTGATGAAGCTCATCGTCGACGGCGAATCGGACCAGGTGCTGGGCTGCCACATCGCCGGCGAGGACGCGGCAGAGATGGCGCAGGTGCTGGCGATCCCGCTCCGCATGGGGGCGACCAAGGCGCAGTTCGACGCCACCATGGCGCTGCATCCAAGTGCCGCGGAGGAGCTCGTAACCATGTCGGAAAAATGGCTGCCCGAGCGCGCCAAGGCGGCGGAATAGGCCGGCCGTGGGGAGAGGATGAGGACCCGTGGCGCGGCTTGAGGAGAGGATCGCGCTCGTCACCGGGGCGGGCGCCGGCATTGGCCGGGCGATCGTCGAGCGGTTCGCCGGCGAGGGCGCGCGGATGATCGCCTCCGACCGCGACCGGAAAAGCCTCGAGGCGCTGGCCGCGGACCTTCCCGATGCGGTGACCGTCGCCGCCGACGTCACCAGCCTCGACGACGTGAAGGCGTTGTTCGAGGAGGCGGGCGAGCGCTTCGGCCGCCTCGATATCCTGGTGAACAATGCCGGCGTCGGCAGCCGCACCGATTTCCGCAACCTGAGCGACGAGGACTGGGCGGAGGTGATGGACGTCAACCTGCTGGGCACGGTGCGCTGCATGCGCGAGGGGCTCGATCTGCTCAAGGCCTCGGGCGACGCCTCGATCGTCAATATGGGATCGATCATGGAGATGCGACATGTGCGCCAGCTTTCGGCCTATGCGGCGAGCAAGGCGGCGATCGCGGCGCTGACGCGGAGCGTCGCGGTCGAGTACGCGCCCTTCGGCATCCGCGTCAACGCGGTCTCGCCGGGCTATGTGGAGACGGCGATGACGCGGACGGTGCTGCGCAACCAGGCGATGCGCGAGGCGCTGCTGGCGCGAACCCCGCTCAAGCGTTTTCCCACGCCTGAGGACATTGCGGCGGCGGCCCTGTTCCTGGTCTCCGAGGAGGCCGGCTGCGTCACCGGCCATACCCTTGTGGTCGACGGCGGCGCCAGCGTGGCGCTCTAAAGGTGCGCGCGCCGGTCACAGGTCGAGGCAGGTCGGTCCGATGCTGAAGCGGGTCCTCGATATCGCCCTGACGCTGATCGCCCTGCCGATCGCCGTGCCGCTCGGCCTCGCGGTGGCGGCGCTGGTGCGGGTGACGATGGGGCCGCCGGTGCTGTTCACGCAGAGGCGCCCGGGTCTTAAGGCCAGGCTTTTCACGCTGGTCAAGTTCCGCACCATGAGCGAGGCGCGCGATCGCGAAGGGCGGCCGCTTTCGGATGAAGAGCGGCTGACGCGGGTGGGGCGGCTGCTGCGCAGGACCAGCCTCGACGAGCTGCCCGAACTCTGGAACGTGCTCAAGGGCGAGATGAGCCTGGTCGGGCCGCGCCCGCTGCTGATGGAGTATCTGCCGCGCTACAGCGCCGAGCAGGAGCGCCGGCACGAGGTGCGTCCGGGTCTCACGGGCTGGGCGCAGGTCAACGGCCGCAACGCGCTCACCTGGGAGGAGCGGTTCCGCCTCGACGTCTGGTATGTGGACAACCGCAGCCTGCGGCTCGATCTGGAGATCCTGGCGCGCACGGTCTGGCTGGTGCTCTCGGGCCAGGGCATCACCGCGCCGGGCCACGCCACCATGCCGCCCTTCGAGGGAGGCAAGGGCGATTAGGGGGACGACCTAGGCGGGCGTGCGCGTCTTCGCCACCGCCCGCCGCTTCTGGGGCTTCGCCCGCCGCGCGGCGCCATCCAGATCGGTGCCGATCAGGGTTTCCTCGATGATGTCGTCGACGACGCGCTTCAGCGCCTCCTCCTCGCTCATGCCCTTGGCGGTGAGCTTGCGGAAGGTCTTGATCTGCCGGTCGGCGCTGGTCCCCGATTTGACGATCTTGCGGGCGCGCTCGACGTCGTCGACGCAATCGAAATACTCGGCGTCCTCGCGCACCAGCTCCAGGAGCTCGTCCATCAGCTCACCCAGCGGGGTGATCTCGCCCTTGCCGAAATCGACGAGCCCCTGCTCGACGCCGTAGCGCTGGGCGCGCCAGCGGTTCTCGTTGATCAGGAACGGCGGATAGGTGCGCCAGCGCTGGTTGGAGCGGCGCAGGCGGTAGAGCATGCGGCAGATGCATAGATAGAGGGCGGCGACGCAGAGCGCGTCTTCGAGCAGCGGGCAGACCTCGCACAGCCGCATCTCGAGAGTGGGGAAGCGCGCGGAGGGGCGCAAATCCCACCAGATCTTGGTGGCGTCCTCGATCAGACCCGCCTTGACCAGCACGTCGACGGTGCGTTGGTACTCGCTGAAGCTCGAGAACTGGGGCGGCAGGCCGGTGCGCGGCAGCTCGTCGAACACCGAGAGCCGGTAGGCCTTGAGGCCCGTGTTAGCCCCCTGCCAGAAGGGCGAGGAGGCCGAGAGCGCCAGAAGATGGGGCAGGAAATAGGCGACCTGATTGAGCAGATCGATGCGCAGCTCGTCGTCCTCCACGCCTATGTGGACGTGCATGCCGCAGATCAGCAGGCGCCGGGCGACCACCTGCAGATCCTCCGCCAGCACGTTGTAGCGCTCCTTGTCGGTGTGGTGCTGCTGGGTCCATTTGGCGAAGGGGTGGGTCGAGGCGGCGATCGGCGCCAGATCGAAGGCGCCGGCGACTTCGGCGATGGTGGCGCGCAGCCGCGCCAGCTCCTGGCGGGCCTCGCCGAGCGACTTGCATACCTTGGTGCCGATTTCGATCTGCGAGCGCAGGAACTCGGGGCTCACCTGGCCTTCATAGATCGCCTCGCAGGCCGCCAACAGCTCCTGGGGCGGCTCGCTGCAGAGGTCACGGGTGGTCTTGTCGACGAGGAGATACTCCTCCTCGATGCCAATGGTGAAGCTCGGTTCCCGGATCGACATAGGGTCCATGGTGGCACAATCTCCGGCACCGTGGTAGCGCCGCGGGCGGCGCGCAGCGGCGCCTAGCCAGGGCCGGGGCGATGGCCTATAAGTCTGCGACCAGCGACCCGGCAAAGGCGCCAGCGGCCGTCCTGCGGGCGGTCCGGGGCGGGGGCTGGGCGCGGGCGGGAATGCGAAGGAGTACGCGTCATGGGCGGGACCTGGTCACCGCAGAGTTGGCGATCGAAACCGGTCGTTCAAGTCCCTGAATATCCAGATGAAAATGCCCTTGCCGAAATCGAAAGACGGCTGGCGAGCTTCCCGCCCTTGGTGTTCGCGGGCGAGGCGCGGGAGCTGAAGGACCGCCTGGCGCGGGTCGCGGCGGGCGAGGCCTTTCTGCTGCAGGGGGGCGATTGCGCGGAGAGCTTCGCCGAGCACCACCCCGACAACATCCGCGATTTCTTCCGGGTGATGCTGCAAATGGCCGTCGTGCTCACCTTCGCCGGCAGCTGCCCGGTGGTAAAGGTGGGGCGAATCGCCGGCCAGTTCGCCAAGCCGCGCTCCTCGCCGGTCGAGCGCCAGGGCGAGAGGGAGCTGCCGAGCTACCGCGGCGACATCGTCAACGAGATCGCCTTCGAGGAGGCGGCGCGCGCGCCCGACCCCGACCGGCTGCTGATGGGCTACCGCCAGGCCGCCGCCACGCTCAACCTGCTGCGCGCCTTCGCTCAGGGCGGCTACGCCAATTTGGAACACGTGCACAAATGGACGCTCGGCTTCGTCACCGACAGTCCCGCCGGGCACCGCTATCAGGAGCTGGCGGAGCGGATCAGCGACGGGCTCGCCTTCATGCGCGCCTGCGACATCACGCCGGAGAATACCGACAAGCTGCGCACGACCAATTTCTTCACCAGTCACGAGGCGCTGCTGCTGGGCTTCGAGGAGGCGTTCACGCGGGTCGATTCGACGACCGGCGACTGGTACGCCACCTCCGGGCACTTCCTGTGGATCGGCGACCGCACGCGCCAGCCCGACCACGCCCACGTCGAATATGCCCGCGGCATCCGCAACCCGATCGGCATCAAATGCGGCCCCACGCTCGAGCCCGACGGCCTGCTCGAGCTGATCGATATTCTCAACCCGCAGAACGAGCCGGGGCGGCTGACGCTGATCTGCCGGTTCGGCGCCGACAAGGTCGGCAAGCACCTCCCCGGGCTGATCCGCGCCGTCGAGCGCGAGGGCAGGACGGTGGTGTGGTCGTGCGATCCGATGCACGGCAACACGGTGAAGGCGGCGTCCGGCTACAAGACGCGGCCCTTCGATCTGATTATGAAGGAGGTCGAGGCCTTCTTCGACGTCCATCGCGCCGAGGGGAGCTATGCGGGCGGCATCCATCTGGAGATGACGGGTCAGAACGTCACCGAGTGCACCGGGGGGGCGCGGACGATCACCGAGATGGACCTCTCCGACCGCTACCACACCCATTGCGACCCCCGGCTCAACGCCGACCAGGCGCTGGAGCTCGCCTTCCTGATGGCGGAGCTGGTGAAGCGCGAGCGCAGCAACGCGCCGCTCGCCCAGCCGCAGATGGCCGCGGGCCAGGTGTTCTGAGCCGGTTTGCCGATTTGCGCCGGTCAGGCGGGCCGGCGGCGGAACACGAAC
>CAYVYD010000192.1:0-1460 GCA_964454415.1 uncultured Hyphomicrobiaceae bacterium
CACGCGCCGCACCACCCGACCAAGGAGTGGGTGGACAAGATCCAGGCGATGCATCTGTTCGACGACGGCTACGAGAAGCTGCGCGAGCGCATCTTCGAGAACCAGAAGAAGCTCGGCATCATTCCCAAGGACGCCAAGCTGACGCCGTGGCCAAAGGACATCCTCAAGCCGTGGGACGAGCTAACTCCTGAGGCGAAGAAACTGTTCATCCGCCAAGTCGAGGTGTTCGCCGCCTACGCGGCCTATAACGACCACGAGATCGGCCGCGTGATCCAGCAATTCGAGGAGCTGGGCAGGCTCGACAACACGCTGATCATCTATATCAACGGCGACAACGGCACCAGCGCCGAGGGCGGGCCGCTCGGCACGCCCAACGAGGTCGCCTTCTTCAACGGCCTCAACGAAATACCGGTCGAGACCCAGATGAAGTTCTACGACGTCTGGGGCACGGAGAAGACCTACAACCACATGTCGGCCGGTTGGTCGTGGGCCTTCGACACGCCGTTCGACTGGTTCAAGCAGAACGCGTCCAGGCTCGGCGGCATCAACCAGAACATGGTGGTGTCGTGGCCGGCGCGCATCAAGGACAAGGGCGGCCTGCGCGAACAGTTCGTCCACGTCATCGACGTGATGCCGACGATCCTCGAGGCCGCCGGCATCAGCGCGCCTCAGGAGGTGGACGGCTTCGAGCAGGCGCCGATCGAGGGCACGAGCTTCACCTATACCTTCGAAGCGGAGAACGCCAAGGCGCCCACCCGGCACGAGACCCAGTATTTCGAGATGTTCGGCCAGTGGGCGCTCTATCACGACGGCTGGCTGCTCAGCACCAAGGTGAACCGGGCGCCCTGGCAGGTCTTCGGTCCGGCCAACCCGGATCCGCTCAACAACCAGGTGTTCCAGCTCTACGACCTGAGCAAGGACTGGAACCAGACCGACGACATCGCCGACAAGAATCCGCAGAAGGTCGCGGAGATGCGGAAGCTGTTCGTTGCGGAAGCCAAGAAATACCAGGTGTTCCCGCTGGATGCCTCGACGGCGGCGCGTATGGTCGCCCCGCGCCCGAACATCACCGCCGGGCGCAGCGAGTTCGTCTACACGCGGCCGATGGTTGGGCTGCCGCAGGGCGACTCGCCGCTGCTGCTCAACACCTCCTACACCATCACGGCCGATATCGAGGTGCCCAAGGCCGGCGCCAATGGCATGATCCTAACCTCGGGCGGGCGCTTCGGCGGATACGGCTTTTATCTGCTCAAGGGCAAGCCGGTGTTCCTGTGGAACATGGTGGATCTCGAGCGGCTGAAATGGGAAGGGCCCACCGCCTTGCCGCCGGGCAAGCACACGGTCGAGTTCGACTTCAAATATGACGGCACGGGCGCGGGCACGCTCGCCTACAACGACTTCAGCGGCGTCGGCCGGCCCGGCACCGGCACGCTGAAGGTGGACGGCAAGGTGGTCGCCAC
>CAYVYD010000192.1:1560-5331 GCA_964454415.1 uncultured Hyphomicrobiaceae bacterium
GCGTCGGCCGGCCCGGCACCGGCACGCTGAAGGTGGACGGCAAGGTGGTCGCCACAAAGAAAATGGAGAAAACGCTGCCGATGATCTTGCAGTGGGACGAGAGCTTCGATATCGGCTCCGACACCCTGACGGGGGTCAACGACGCCGACTACAAGCCGCCCTATCCGCTGACCGCCAAGCTCAACAAGCTGACGGTCAAGGTCGATCGGCCGCAGTTGTCGCCAGAGGACATCGAGAAACTCAAGACCGCCACGCGCAACAACAAGTCGAGCGAATGATCCGGCACCGGCGGGCATTCCCAAGGGAATGCCCGCCCGAGCCCGCGTGACACATCTCCCACCAATCGAACAGGGAACCTGAAAAAATGACTCTCCGCTGCTTGCATCCATCCTTCGCGGCCGCGTTCGTGAGCCTGGTGATCCTGGCGGCCGGCGGATCCGGCCCCGTCGCCCGCGCCGAAACGGGCGACGCGCCCAAGGTCCTCAAGGCGATGTCGGATTACATGGCGAGCCAGAAAACCGTCTCGGCCGTCTTCGACACCTCCATCGAGGTCGTCACGCCCGACCTGCAGAAAATCCAGTTCGACAGCTCCGGAGAATTGCTGTTGACCCGCCCGGACAAGCTCCGCGCCAGGCGCACCGGCGGCTATGCCGACGTCGCGTTCGTGTTCGACGGGAAGACCTTCACGGTGCACGACAGGCATCGCAACGTCTTCGCCCAGTCGGACACCTCCAGCTCCATCGATCAGCTCGTCGAGCGGCTGAGAAACGAATACGCCGTCGAAGCTCCCGGCGCCGATCTTCTGGTGTCGGCGGTCTACGATCAGCTCATGGCCGGCGTTCTCGACGCTAAGCACATTGGTCTGGGCGTCGTCGACGGCGTCGAATGCGAGCATCTCGCGTTCCGCAATCACGACACGGACTGGCAGATCTGGATCGAAGCGGGTCCCAAGCCGATGCCGCGCAAATACGTCATCACCAGCAAGGCCGTGGCCGGCGCGCCGCAATACACGCTGACGGTGAGGGAGTGGAGAACCGACGCGTCCGCCGACGCGCAAGCGTTCGCCTTCGAGGCGCCGGCGGGCGCCAAGCAGGTCGGATTCGATGAGCTCGCCGAAATCGACGAGGTTCCCCCCGGCGTGGTGAAAGGAGCTAAACAATGAGGATTCGCAGAACGACGGCATTTCGCATGCTGCTCGCGGCCTTTCTAGCGATAGGCGCGCTCTTGGTTGGTGAAACGGGGTCCATCGAATCAGGCATACACGTCAGCACCGCAGCAGCCATCAGAGGTCGGCCGCTCACACCGCTGAGCTACGCAGGCGTCGCGAGACGGACGACGCGCAGGGCCGTGGCCGCCGGCGCCGCGGCCGCGAACGTGGGGCGCTGCGTTCAGGTCGTCGACGCCTATGGCCGGGTGATCACGCGCTGCTATTGAGGCAGCTCGTCGCTCATTGCCGCCGACCGGACACCGCGCGGACGACGTGAACTCGCCGTCCGCCGAGAAGCGCGCGAGGCGCCCGTCGCTCGAGGGCTCCTCAAGGGTGCGAGGGCGACCCGACCGTCGCCACGTCATCGAACCGGAGATTGTCCATGATCGTCAACAGACGCTCTCTGCTCCGCGCGGCAATGGCCGCGATCATCACGATGGTGATCGCGCCCGCCCATGCCCAAAAGCCCGCGGTCACCGGGCAAGAGGCCCATGCCATCGGCGTCGAGGCATATCTTTATCTTTACCCGCTGGTGACGATGGACGTCACCCGCAGGCAGCTCACGAACGTCGAGGCCGGGCAGGAATTCGGCCGTGGTCCAATGAACATGTTTTTGAGCGTGCCCACCTATCCGCCTCCCGACTTCAAGGCCGTCGTCCGCCCCAATTTCGATACGCTCTATTCCTCCGCTTGGCTCGATCTGACGAGGGAACCCGCCGTGGTTTCCGTGCCGGACACCGGCGGGCGGTACTACCTCCTTCCGATGCTCGACATGTGGACCGACGTCTTCGCCTCGCCCGGTTGGCGCACGACCGGAACGCAGGCGCACGATTTCCTCGTCACACCACCGGGCTGGACCGGCGAGGTGCCGGCCGGTCTCACCCGCATCGATGCTCCCACGCCATACGTGTGGATCATCGGCCGCACCAAGACCGATGGGCCGCAGGACTACGACGCGGTTCACAAGATTCAGGCCGGCTACAAGATCACGCCGCTGTCGCAGTTGGGCGACAAGCCCAAGCCGGTGGCGGTGAAAATCGACCCCGAGGTCGACATGAAGACCCCGCCCAAGACCCAGGTGGACAGCATGTCCGCGGACCGTTTCTTCGCCTACGCGGCCGAGCTGCTGAAGGCGAACCCGCCCCACGCAACCGATCAGCCGATCGTGGCGCGGATGAAGAGGATCGGGATCGTGCCGGGCGAAAGCCTCGACTTCGGCGAGCTCGAGCCCGCCGTGCGCAAGGCGCTCGCTCGCGCTCCGCAGGATGCGCTGAAGCTGATGAAATGGAAACTGCCAACGATTGCCCGCGTGTCCAATGGCTGGTCGATGAACACCGATACGATGGGGGTTTACGGCAACTACTATCTCAAGCGGGCCCTCGTCGCGCAGGAGGGGCTTGGCGCCAATCTGCCCGAGGACGCGATCTATCCGCTCAATCTGGGTGACCAGTCCGGCAGGCCGCTCGACGGGTCAAGCAGCTACACCATTCATTTCGACAAGGAGGCGCTGCCGCCGGTCGAGGCGTTCTGGTCCATCACGCTCTACGATGGGGACGGCTTTCAGGTGCCCAACGCCCTGAACCGCTTCGCGCTGAGCAGTTGGATGCCATTCAAGTACGGCGCGGACGGTTCGCTCGACCTCTACATCCAAAACGAGAGCCCCGGCGGTGACAATGCCGCAAACTGGCTGCCGGCGCCGAAGGGAAGCTTCAATCTCACCATGCGTCTCTATGCACCCAAATCCGATGCGCTAACCGGCAAATGGAATCCGCCGCCGGTCGCCGAAGTGCAATAGGCTCCAGCCCGTCGGGCGGCGATCCGTAACCGCCGTGGCGAACCTGGCGGATCGCTTCGACTGCGGTGCCAGCCAACCGGCACACCGGAAGGCGAGCGCGCGCCAATCGCGCCCCGCGGCGAGCTGGCATCAATCATGCATTTGCCGGGAGTTGGGCGGGACAATGGTCCCGCCAGGCGATTTGCGAGGTTCGAATGGCGCCGCGGCTGGATCGATTCCGAACCGGATTTGCGATTGCGATGCTTTCCCTTTGGCTGGCCACCGCCGCGGACGCCGCGCCCTGGCGCATGGGTTCCGGCACCGCGTTTGCGCCCGGCACCGCCCGTGTGGCGAACGCCGTGTTTCACAGCGGCGACCCATACGGTGATTACGGATACGGGGCGGTGGCGCCCCACGGCAACGGCCATCGCGCCAATCGCTGGGGCAACGGCCATGGAAATGCGGTCCCATCGGGCCGATATCGCTCCCACGGCACGGCCCGCCGGGTGATTCCGTATTCCAGGCGCCGCGGCCACGGCCCGCACCGGGGCCTCGGCCATGGGAGTGGACGCGGCCACGACCGCGACGACGGCTTCCGGCATGGATCGGCGGATTGGCGCAGCCGGCCGGCCCACCACCAAATCGGGGGTCCTGACCGGAGGCATGATGGTTTTCGCGGCTCCGGACGCGGGCGGCACCGCCACGTCCATTGACGCCGGAGCCGGTTCGCCGGCGGCCTAGGTTGAGGCCTCATAAATAGCGCGCGATTCCGTTTGGTTTCGAGGGCTCG
>CAYVYD010000193.1:0-5327 GCA_964454415.1 uncultured Hyphomicrobiaceae bacterium
GTGACCGGCTCGAACTCCTGGTGCAGCGCCAACTGCTCGGTGAGGGTGTCCCTCAAGTCCTCGTCATCGTCGACGATCAGGATTCGGCGCGCGGTGCTCATGGGTCTTCCCTCTCGACGAGACGGCTTTTCTCGCATCCGTCCCTGATGTACCTCCCCTAGGTAGGGCGCGACAAGGACAAGGCAAGGCCGGCGTGAAGGCCAAGCACATCCATTCTAAAGATTCGAAAGCCCGCGCGCGACAGGTCGTTTCGGTCGCACGGCTGCCGCGGCTGGGCGGGCGCGCCGGCGCCGGCGTCCTGCGGCTGGGGGCGGGCGCTTGGCCGTGCCGGCTCGGCGAAGCGGCGGTCGCGGTGCTGAAACGCGAGGGCGACCGGGCGACGCCCGCCGGACGCTTTCGGCTCTTGCGCGTGCTCTACCGCGCCGACCGGATCCGGCGGCCCGCCGCCGCGCTTCCCATACGCGCGATCCGCCGCCGCGACGGCTGGTGCGACGCGCCCGGCGACCGCAACTACAACCGCCCCGTGCGGCTTCCCTATGGCGCGAGCGCCGAGGAGCTGTGGCGAAAGGACCGCCTCTACGATCTCGTTGTGGTGCTGGGCCACAACGACCGCCCGCGCGTCAAGGGCCGCGGCAGCGCCGTCTTCCTGCACGTCGCCCCGCCCGGCGGCGCGCCGACGGCGGGCTGCGTGGCGCTCGCTTGCGCCGATCTCGCGCGGCTCCTCGCCCGTCTCCGCCCCGGCGACCGGCTGGCGGTCCGCCCCTAGGGCTCGGGCCGGCGCGCCCGCCGCTCGCCGAAGATCGCGGTGCCGACCCGCACATGGGTAGCGCCGTACGCGACCGCGGTCTCGAAATCGCCGCTCATGCCCATGCTGAGCTCCTTCACGCCCGCTTCCTTGGCGATCTTGGCGAGCAGCGCGAAGTGGAAGGCGGGCGCCTCCTCCAGGGGCGGGATGCACATCAGGCCGGCGATCTCGAGGCCGTGCTCGGCGCGGCAGCGGGCGACGAAACCGGCCGCCTCGGCGGGCGCGACGCCCGCCTTCCGCGGCTCCTCGCCGGTGTTGACCTGGACCAGCAGGCGCACTTGGCGCCCTTGCGCCTTGATTTGGCCGGCGAGCGCGCGGGCGATCTTGTCGCGGTCGACCGTCTCGATCACGTCGAAGAGGGCGACCGCCTCCTTCGCCTTGTTGGATTGCAGCGGGCCGATCAGGTGGAGCTCGAGGCCGGGATGGCGCTCCTTCAGCGCCGGCCATTTGGCCTCCGCCTCCTGGACGCGGTTTTCGCCGAAGACGCGCTGGCCGGCCGCGATAGCCTCCTCGATGGCTGCGGCCCCAAAGGTCTTGGAGACGGCGACGAGATCGACGCTTGCCGGATCGCGGCCCGCCTCGCGCGCGGCCGCCGCGATCGCCTCGCGGACCGCCTCGAGATTTCGTTTCACGTCCGCCATCGCCGCCCGCTTCAGCTTCGATTCGATGCGGCGAGCTTAGCCCGAAGCCGCGGCGGCGCAAGCCGGCGGCGGGCGGCGCTTGACCGGCCCGCCGTTTTTGGGCCTGATGGCGGCGCGGGGGCAGCGGGACACACGCCGAAATAGAGACCGGACGCGACCGACGAGAGCGATGGCAACCGAGCGCTACAACGCGCCGGTGCGCGAGAAGCACTGGCAGCAGATCTGGGACGAGAAGCGGCTGTTCGAGGCGGCCGAGGACTCGTCGCGGCCCAAATACTACGTGCTCGAGATGTTCCCCTACCCATCGGGACGCATCCATATGGGCCACGTGCGCAACTACACCATGGGCGACGTGGTGGCGCGGGTGATGCGCGCGCAAGGCTACAACGTACTCCACCCGATGGGCTGGGACGCCTTCGGCATGCCGGCGGAGAACGCGGCGATCGAGCGCGGCGTGCACCCGGCCGAATGGACTTACGCCAACATCGACGCCATGCGCGGCCAGTTGAAGGCGCTCGGCCTCTCGCTCGACTGGTCGCGCGAGCTCGCCACCTGCGACCCCGCCTATTACGGCCACGAGCAGCACCTGTTCCTCGACCTCTACGAGAACGGGCTGGTCTCCCGCAAGACGGCGAAGGTCAATTGGGACCCGGTCGACCAGACGGTGCTCGCCAACGAGCAGGTGATCGACGGCAAGGGCTGGCGCTCGGGCGCGCCGGTCGAGCAGCGCGAGCTCACCCAGTGGTTCTTCACCATCACCAGGTTCGCCGACGAACTGCTCGAGGGGTTGGAAGGGCTCGAGCGCTGGCCCGACAAGGTGCGCATCATGCAGCGCAACTGGATCGGCAAGTCGCACGGCGCGCTGGTCCGCTTCGCGCTTGCGGGCGCGCCCGCGGACCACCCCCTGCTCGCGGTCTACACCACCCGCCCCGACACGCTGTTCGGCGCCTCCTTCTGCGCGCTTTCGCCCGACCACCCGCTCGCCCGGGAGCTCGCCGAGGCGGACCAAGAGCTCGCCCAATTCATCGAGGACTGCCGCCGCGCCGGCAGCAGCGAGGAGGCGATCGAGACGGCGGAGAAGAGGGGCTACGACACCGGCCTCACCGCCGCCCACCCCTTCGATCCCGACTGGAAGCTGCCGGTCTACGTCGCCAACTTCATCCTGATGGACTACGGCACCGGCGCCATCTTCGGCTGCCCGGCGCACGACCAGCGCGACCTCGATTTTGCCCGCAAATACGGCCTCCCCGTGACACCGGTGGTGGTGCCCGAGGACGCCGATCCGGAGAGTTACGCGGTCGGCGAGGAAGCCTATCTAGGGGACGGTAGGCTGGCCAACTCCCGCTTCCTCAACGGCCTCGAGGTGGAGGCGGCGAAGGACGCGGTGATCAAGCGCCTGGAGGCGCAAGGCGTCGGCGGCGAGCGCCAGGGCGAGCGGCGGACCAATTACCGGCTGCGCGACTGGGGCGTCTCGCGCCAGCGCTATTGGGGCTGCCCGATTCCGATGATCCACTGCGCCCAATGCGGCGCGGTGCCGGTGCCGCGCGCCGATCTTCCGGTGCGGCTGCCCGAGGACGTGACCTTCGACAAGCCGGGCAACCCGCTCGAGCGCCACCCCACCTGGAAGGAGACCGCCTGTCCCCAATGCGGGGCCAAGGCGCGGCGCGAGACCGACACCTTCGACACCTTCGTCGATTCCTCCTGGTACTTCGTCCGCTTCTGCTCGCCCCATGCGGACGAGCCCGCGGCGCGCCGGGCGGTCGATTACTGGCTCCCGGTGGATCAGTATATCGGCGGCGTCGAGCACGCCATCCTGCACCTGCTCTATGCCCGCTTCTTCACCCGCGCCATGGCGGCGACCGGCCATGTCGGGATCGAGGAGCCCTTCGCCGGCCTCTTCACCCAGGGGATGGTCAATCACGAGACCTACCGGGGGCCCGGCGGCTGGGTCAGCCCCGCCGAGGTGCGGCTGGAGGGCGAGGGCGAGGCGCGCCGCGCGGTGCTCGCCGATACCGGCGCGGAGATCGAGATCGGCCCGGTCGAGAAGATGTCGAAGTCGAAGCGCAACACCGTCGACCCCGAGGACATCATCGCCCATTACGGCGCCGACACCATCCGCTGGTTCATGCTGTCGGATTCGCCGCCCGAGCGCGACGTGCAGTGGACGGCGGCCGGCGTCGAGGGCGCCTGGCGCTTCGTCCAGCGCCTGTGGCGGCTCTTCGACGAGGCGGCCGACCGCGCGGCCCCCGCCCGCGGGACAGCGGGAGGCGAGGAGGGGGAGTCCGCGCTCGAACTGCGCCGCGCCACCCACAGGACCATCGACGCCGTTACCGGGGATCTGGCAGCGCTCCGCTTCAACCGGGCGGTCGCCCATATCCACGAGTTCGCCAATACCCTCACCGCCCATCTACAGGCCGCGGGCGGGAGCCAGGCCGCCCTCGCCGAGGCGCTCGACGCCCTGGCGCTGATGGTGGCGCCGATGATGCCGCATCTGGGCGAGGAGTGCTGGGCCCGGCTGGGGCATCTGAGCCTCGCCGCAGATCAGCCATGGCCACGGGTCGATCCGGCGTTTATTGTGGAGGACACCATAACCATCGCGGTTCAGGTGAACGGCAAGCGCCGCGATGAATTGACAATCTCGCGGGATGCGGCAAAAGAGGATATTGAGGCTGCGGCGCTCAGCCTCGATAATGTGATGAAGGCGATCGGCGACCGGGAAGTGAAGAAGGTGATCGTCGTGCCTCAGAGGATCGTCAATGTCGTGGCCTAACCGCAGCTCCGCACCTACCCCGCGCCCCGGGCGCCGCGCCGCGCTTGCGCTCGGCCTCGTCCTGCTCGCCGCGCCGCTCCTCGCGGGGTGTAACTTTCAGCCGCTCTACGGCTCGGGCGGCGGGCGCCAATCGCTCAACGAGGTGATGAAGTCGATCGTGATCGCGCCGATCCCCGGCCGCGTCGGTAGCCGGCTGCGCAACGAACTGATCTTCAGCACCACCGGCGGCGGCGGCGCCAACGCGCCCCAATACCGCCTGCAGATCGCCGTGCGCGAGGACGTGACCCCGATCCTGGTCCAGCGCACCGGCGACGCCGAGGGCCAGCTCTACAACCTCGACGCCAATTTCAAGCTGTTCCGCATTTCCGACGGCTCGGTGGTGCTCGAGGGCCAGAGCACCTCGCGCGCGGCCTATGACAAATACGAGCAGATCTTCGCCAATACCCGCGCCCGCCTCGACGCCGAGAACCGCGCCGCGCGCACCGTCGCCGACGCGATCAGGACGCGCATCGCCGCCTTCCTGTCGCGCCGGGCCTAGGTTCATGATCTAGCCGAGGAGCGCGGCCGGGCCCGCGATCCGGCCCCGGGGTCCCGCCATGGTCGCCTTCAAGGCCGCCCAAGTTCAGCGCTTCCTCGCCAAGCCCGGCGCCCAGATCCGCGCCTTCCTGCTCTACGGTCCCGAGCCCGGCCTCGTCGCCGACCGCGCCGCGGCGCTGGCGCGGGCGCTCAGCGGCCGCGGCGAGCCCACCGGCGAGATCATCCGCTTCGACGAGCGCGACCTCGCCGAGGACCCCGACCGCCTCGTGGTCGAGATCGAGACGCTACCGATGTTCGGCGGCGAGAAGGTGGTCCGCGCCAAGGCTGGCCCCCGCCTCGACCCCGGACGCCTGGCCGAGCTGATCGCCGCCAAGGCGCCCGCCCTCATCGTCGTCGAGGCCGGCAATCTGCGGCCCACCGCCAAGCTGCGCAAGGTCTTCGAGGAGGACCCGGCCGCCGCCGCGCTCCCCTGCTACAGCGACGCCGCCCGCGACATGGGCCCGCTGATCGACGCGGAGCTGGCGCGGCGCGGCGCCACCATCACGCTCGAGGCCAAGACCACGCTGCTGGCGCT
>CAYVYD010000194.1:0-2748 GCA_964454415.1 uncultured Hyphomicrobiaceae bacterium
AAACGAGCGGCCCTATCAACGCATTCGATCTTGGGCTATCAGGGTGAGTAAAGGGTAAACGGGCGTACCGTTTTGCGAAAATGCCCGGCAGACCGGCGTTTTTTTCGCATACTGGACCGCCCGCAAGCGCCCGCCGGGCGCGGGAACGGCGATGAACGACAACACCGATTCGGACTATTACGGCGGCCCCCAGGCCGGCGATTTCGCGGCGAGCGAGGAGCCGCTCGCGCTGTTCCAGGAATGGATGGCGGAGGCGGTCGAGCACGAGCCCAACGATCCCAACGCCATGGCGCTCGCCACCGTCGACGCCGAGGGGCTGCCCGATCTGCGCATGGTGCTCTTGAAGGAAGCGGACGAGCGGGGCTTCGTGTTCTTCACCAACGCCGAGAGCGCCAAGGGAGCCGAGCTCGCGGCCAACCCGAAGGCCGCGCTCTGCTTCCACTGGAAGAGCCTGCGCCGCCAGGTGCGGGTGCGGGGGCCGGCCGATGGGGTGGCGGCGGCGGAGGCGGACGCCTATTTCGCCACGCGCCCGCGGGGCAGCCGGATCGGCGCCTGGGCGTCGAAGCAGTCGCGCCCGCTGGAGAGCCGGCTGGCGCTGGAGAAGGCGGTGGCCAAATACGCCGCCAAATACGGCGTCGGCGAGGTTCCGCGTCCGCCCTACTGGTCGGGCTACCGCATTCTCCCCCTGGAGATGGAATTCTGGCATGATCGGCCCTTCAGGCTGCATGACCGCGTCCTGTTCAAGCGGACGCGGGCGGGCGGGCAATGGGTGAAGACGAGGCTCTACCCTTGAGGCCCGCGCCGGCGAAGGCAGCCGCAGCGCAACCGTAACGGGTGGGCGTCGATGACCCAGATCGCCAACGAAGAGCGCAAGACGCTGATCCTGACCGGCGCCAGCCGGGGGATCGGGCACGCCACCGTCAAGCGGTTCTCGAGCGCCGGCTGGCGGGTGATCACCTGCTCGCGCCACGCCTTCCCCGAGGATTGCCCCTGGGAGGCGGGACCGGAGGACCACATCCAGGTCGATCTCGCCGACGCCGATAACACGCGCGCGGCGATCAAGGAGATGCGGACCCGGCTCGAGGCCCAGGGCTCGCGGCTCAACGCGCTGGTCAACAATGCCGGCATCTCGCCCAAGGGGCCGAACGGCGAGCGGCTGAGCTCGATCGACACGCCGCTCGAGGACTGGCAGACGGTGTTTCAGGTCAACTTCTTCTCGCCGATCCTGCTGGCGCGCGGCCTGCTGGAGGAGCTGAAGGCGGCCCATGGGGCGGTGGTCAACGTCTCCTCGATCGCGGGCAGCCGGGTGCACCCGTTCGCGGGCGCGGCCTACGCCACCTCGAAGGCGGCGCTGATGGCGCTGACGCGCGAGATGGCGTCCGACTTCGGGCGGCTCGGCGTGCGCGTCAACGCCATCTCACCGGGCGAGATCGACACCTCGATCCTCTCGCCGGGGACCGAAAAAATCGTCAAGGAGCAGATCCCGCTGCGCCGGCTGGGCGAGCCCGAGGAAGTCGCCAAGGCGATCTATTTCCTGTGCTCGGAGCAGTCGAGCTATGTGAGCGGCACCGAGCTCCACATCAATGGCGGCCAGCACGTCTGAAGCGGGAGGCCGTCCCGGCCTCGGCCCGCCAATCGCGAAACGGAATAGCTCCATATGAAGAGGAAAGGCTCTAGTTGCACATGGTGCCCAGGCTGATGGTGACCGTGTTGTTTTCCGCTTCCTGGGTCCAGCCGTCGGCGGAGGGGTAGTAGACGACGAAGCGCGAGTCCTTGCTCGGGCCCGAATCGCACCGGTATTGAACGCGGTAACGGCGCTTGACGTTGCAGGCCAGGTTGGCGTCGTAGGCGTCGCCCAGGCGCTCGCCCTTGCGCACGCCGAAATAGGGCCCGCCGGTCTTGTCGGGTATGCCCTCGGGCTCCCAGCCGCCCTCGTTGAGCGCGCGCCACGCGCCGATCTCCGCTTTGACGCCGGTGCCTTCCTGGCCGACGACCTCGTTTCTGACCCAAATCAGATGATCGCCGTCGTTCTGCACGAAAATGTTGATGGAGCACGCCGCGGATGCGGGGCCGGCCGCACCGGCGGAAACGGCAAGGGCCGTGGCAATGCCGAACAGATTCGCGCGGCTGAGGTCAAAACGCATGAGTGCTCTCCTTGACCGGTTTCACCAAGCTGGATTTCCAGCTTGGCAACTTACGTCGAAACGCAACCTAGGGGCAATCGCAGCGGTCCCCTAACGCCCTGACTCGAAATCCTTAATCGAATTGCCGCCGCGCGGCGGCGCGCTGTCCGTCCCGGGCCGCCGCCCAGGGCCGGTATTGACCTCGGGCCCGCGAGCGCGCATATGAAGGGTATTCCATATTTCGCTCTGTTTTGCCCTATCGGCCTAATCGCGGCCGTTTCCGAGACATCGCGGAATTTGATACGACCCGCCGGCCGGCCAGCGGCAGCGCGGTCGAATTGGCGCCCGGCAAACTGCTCATCCGGGCCGCGGCGCCGTTCAACAGCCATGGAAGGAGAATTGCCCTGTTAGTCACCGTTCGCGACAACAACGTCGAACAGGCCCTCAAGGCCTTGAAGAAGAAACTCCAGCGCGAAGGCGTCTTCCGCGAGATGAAGCGCCGCCGGGCTTACGAAAAACCGTCCGAGAAGCGGGTGCGCGAGGCGAACGAGGCGATCCGCCGGTGCCGCAAGGCCGCGCGCAAGCTGGCGCAGCGCGAAGGCCTGCTGCCCAAACCGCGCAGCAA
>CAYVYD010000194.1:2848-5326 GCA_964454415.1 uncultured Hyphomicrobiaceae bacterium
CCTAATCCTGCTTCGCCAGCCAGCCCTGCGTCGTGTCTAGGGCGCGGGCGAGGCAGTCGAACAGCGCCTCGATCTCGTCCTCCTCGATGACGAGCGGGGGACAGATGGCGAGCGTGTTCATCAGCGGGCGCAGGATGAGACCCTCGGCCTCGCAGAAGCGCGCGGCCGCCAGCCCCACCCCACGCTTGGGGTCGAAGGGGGTCTTTTGGGCCTTGTCGGCGACCAGCTCGACGCCACCGATCAGACCCACGCCGCGGGCCTCGCCCACCAGCGGATGATCGCCCAGCGCCCTCAAGCGGGCCTGGAACAGCGGCGCGAGGCGGCGGGCGCGCTCGACGATGCGATCGCGTTCGTAGATCTCGATCGCCTTGACGCCGAGCGCCGCCGACAGCGGATGGCCGGTATAGGTGTAGCCGTGGCCGAAGACGCCGATCTTGCGGCTTTCCTCCAGCATCGCCCGATAGACCTCCTCCGAGACGGTGACCGCGCCCAAGGGCGCGTAGGCCGAGGTGATCGCCTTGGCGAGGGAGACCGTGTCGGGGCGGATATCGAAGGTCTGGCAGCCGAACCAATTGCCGGTGCGCCCGAAGCCGCAAATCACCTCGTCGGCGATCAGCATCACGTCGTATTTGGCGAGCACCGCCTGGAGCTTCTCGAAATAGGTCTCGGGCGGGACGATGACGCCGCCCGCGCCCATCACCGGCTCGGCGATGAAGGCGGCGATCGTTTCCGGCCCCTCGGCCTCGATCAGCGCTTCGAGCTCGCCCGCCAGGCGGGTGGCGAAGTCCGCCTCGCTCTCGCCCGCCTCGGCGCCGCGGTAGTGGTGGGGCGCGGCGGCGTGCAGGGTGAAATCGAGCGGCAGGTCGAAATCGGCGTGGTTGGCGGGCAACCCCGTGAGGCTCGCCGTGGCAAGCGTCACGCCGTGATAGGCGCGCTGGCGCGAGACGATCTTCTTCTTGCGGGGCAGTCCGCGGGCGTTGTTGTAGTACCAGAGAAGCTTGATCTGGGTGTCGTTGGCCTCCGAGCCCGAGCAGGTGAAGAACACCTTCGAGGCGGGGGCTGGGACAAGCTCCTTGATCTTCTCGGCGAGCTCGATCGCCGGGTCGTGGCTCTTGCCGCCGAACAGGTGGGAGAAGGAGAGCCTCGAGAGTTGCTCGCGCGCGGCCTCGATCATCTCGGGATTGGCGTAGCCCAGCGCCGTGCACCACAGGCCCGCCATGCCTTCGATGTAGCGTTTGCCGTCGCTGTCCCACACATAGATCCCTTCGCCGCGCTCGATCACGGTGGGGCCGCTGTCGCGGAAAGCGGAGAGATTGGTGTAGGGGTGGATCAGCGTCTCGATGTCGCGCCGCTGCAGATTCGAGAGGGAGGCCATGATTTCCGGTCTGGCTGGATTACGCGCTCTGGCGGCCGCCGCGCGGCGGCCTTGACATCGTTTCACCATAGGCTGTTGTTAGCCCAAGCTGAACAGGGAACTGGCCCCTTAGGGCGGCGGTTCGAACCGGCGGATCGGCATGAGCGCACGCATCATCAGACGGGAGTCGAGGCTGGCGGTCTGGGCGCAGCGGCTGGCGCTGTTCTGCGCCCAGCTTCTGGTGGTCGGCGTGGCGCTGCACCGCTTTTCGGCGATCGGCGCGCCGGCCTTCACCAACCTGCTCGCCGTCGCCGTCGCCGGCGCGCTCGCGGCGCTGATCGCGGCGGGGGTGGCGCTGGCGCAGATCTGGAGCCGGGGGGCGCGCGGAGTCGGCACGGCGCTCGCCGCGCTCGGCCTCAGCCTGGTGCTGCTGGCGCTGCCGCTGTGGCATCTGCCGGCGCTGCTGTTCAAGCCGAGGATCAACGACATCGTCACCGACCCGCTGGCGCCGCTGCTGTTTACCGCGCTCCAGGGCAAGCGGCCCGCCGGCGCCAACGCCTACGACTATCCGGGCAAGCCCTTCGCCGAGAAGCAGGCCCGCGCCTATCCCGACATCAGGCCGATGACGCTGGAGCGCTCGCGCGAGGAGACCTACGACTTGGTGCTCAACGCGGTGAAGGCGATGGGGCTGGAGGTCGTCGCGGCCGAGCCGCCGACGGATGAGGGCGGCGGGCGGATCGAGGCGGTGGCGTTGACGCCGGTCGCCGCCTATGCGGACGACGTGGCGATCAGGGTTTCGAGCGTGCGCAACGAATCGCGCATCGACGTGCGTTCGGCCTCGCGCTACGGCGAGCACGATTTCGGCGCCAACGCGGCGCGCATCCGCAGGCTGTTCGCCAACATCAAGACCGAGCTCGAGGAGGGCGAGAAGGCCGCGCTCGAGATGGCGCTGGCGCGGCGAGCCCGCGAGGCCCGCCGGGTGCGGGATGAGAAGGAAAAGGAGGAACGGGCCAAGGAAGCCGAGAAACGGCGCCAATTGAGGGAGGCGCGCCGCCGGCCGCCACCGCCGCCGCCGGTCGTCCAGGCGCAGCCCGAGCCCACGGTGCAGCCGCGCCGGACCCGGC
>CAYVYD010000195.1:0-5314 GCA_964454415.1 uncultured Hyphomicrobiaceae bacterium
GTCCACCTCCTCGCGGATGCGGCTGGCCGCCTCGTCCACCTCGTAAAGGGTTAGGTCGTTGCCGCCGGTGATGGAGATCAGCAGGCCGCCGGCGCCCTTCATGCTGACGTCGTCCAGCAGCGGATTGGAGATCGCCGCCTCGGCGGCGTCGCTGGCGCGCTGTTCGCCGGAGGATTCTCCCGTGCCCATCATCGCCTTGCCCATGCCACGCATGATGGCGCTGACGTCGGCGAAATCGAGATTGATGAGGCCTTCCTTGACCATCAGATCGGTGATGCAGGCGACGCCCGAATAGAGCACCTCGTCGGCGAGCGCGAAGGCGTCGGCGAAGGTGGTCTTCTCGGTGGCCACGCGGAACAGGTTCTGATTGGGGATCACGATCAGCGTGTCGACCACCTTCTCCAGCTCGCGAATGCCGGCATCGGCGGTCTCCATGCGGCGCTTGCCCTCGAATTGGAACGGCTTGGTGACGACGCCGACGGTGAGGATGTTCTGCTCGAAGGCGGCGCGCGCGATCACCGGCGCGGCGCCGGTTCCGGTGCCGCCGCCCATGCCGGCGGTGATGAAGACCATGTGCGATCCGGAAAGCTGCGCCTGGATCTCGGGCATCGCCTCCTCGGCTGCGGCCGCGCCGATCTCGGGCTTGGAGCCCGCGCCCAACCCTTCGGTCACATGCGCGCCCATTTGAACCTGGCGTTCGGCGCTCGACATGGCAAGCGCCTGGGCGTCGGTGTTGGCGACGACGAATTCAACCCCCTCAAGACCCGAGGCGATCATGTTGTTGACCGCGTTTCCGCCGGCGCCACCGACGCCGACGACGGTGAGGCGAGGCTTCAATTCGGTCATATCGGGTACCTTGAGATTGAGTGTCATGGTTGCACCATTGCTTTGCTTTCAACGAGCCTGTCAGGCACCGGCTTCTTTCGACCGGGGCGCGAGGCTCAGAAACTCTCCCTGATCCACTGGCCGACGCGCGTCAGATAGCCGCCATCGGCGGCGGGAACGGGAACGTGAACCGCGTTCGTCCGATCCAATTGCGCCAGTCTCGAATAGCTCAGCACGCCGACGGCGGTGGCAAAGACGGGGCTCAAACAGGCCTCCGGCAGGCCCGCCACGCCGCGCGGCAGGCCCTGACGAACATCCGAGCCCAGAACCCGCGCGGCGAGTTCCGGAAGACCGGCTAGCTGGCTGGCTCCGCCCGTCAGCACCACCGGATGGCCGGCGACCTCGTCGAGCCCGTTGGCGGCGAGCCGGTGACGGATATGCTCCAGGATCTCCTCCACCCTGGGGCTGACATATTCGGCGATCTGGGCCTTGGTGACGCGATTGAACTGCGGCGCCTCGTGGACCTCGCCCATCATCGGAAAGGAGATCGCCTCGCGCTCGTCGGACGAGGTGGCGAAGGCGCTGGCGTGGAGGATCTTCATCCGCTCGGCCTCGCTCAAGGGCGCGGCCAAGGCGCGGGCGAGATCCAGGGTGATCAGATTGCCGCCGATCGCCAGCGCGTCGGCATAGATGAACTGGCCGTCGGCGAAGACAGCCAGCGTCGTCATGCCGGCGCCGAAATCGATGCAGGTGACGCCGAGATTGGTTTCATCGGCGGTGAGGACGGCAAGGGCACTCGCATAGGGCGCCGCCACCATGCCGGCGATGGCGACGTGGCAGCGCTCGACGCAGAGCATCAGGTTGCGCAGCGGTTTCTCGTCGATGGCGATGCAGTGGATGTCGGCCTGGAAACGGTCTGCGATCATGCCGCGCGGATCGGCTATCGGCGTGCCGCCGTCCAGGCGGTAAGCGGTCGGGATCGTGTGCAGGACAAGAGCGCCCTCGCGCATGGCGAAATCACGCCCGGCGGCGAGCACGCGCTCGATGTCCTGGGCCTGCACGGCGCTCGACGAAATGTCCACGCTCGCCTGGAAATGCTCGCTTCTAATGCGGCCGCAACTGACCGCGAGCAGCACGTTGTCGACGGTAACGCCCGCCATGCGCTCGGCCTGGTCTATCGCCCCGGCGATCGCCTTCTCGGCGAGATCCATATGCACCACGCAGCCGCCCTTCATGCCGTGGGCCTGCTGGTGCCCCAGCCCGATCACCTCGAATTGCGGGCCTTCGCCATAGGCCGCCGCCCGGTCGGCCCCGGGCATGGCTCTCGCGATCAGGCAGCAAATCTTGCTCGTCCCGATGTCGAGCACGGCGAGGGTGCGCTGTCGCTTGGTTCGATATCCGGCGTTGGCAAGCATCGCGTCAGCCATCCCTGCCTGCGGCCGCGCCGCCCTGCTTCGCTGCTTCCTTGCGGCGGGCGGCTGCCGCGTCGCTCAAGCGCACGCTGATCCGGTCGCCGAGCCGCAAGTCGACGGATTTGATGTCGGCGGAGAGGATGTCGCGGGCCCGCTCGAGCTCGGTCAATCGCTCGAGCGCCCCGGCGATGCGCTCCTCGGGCAATTTGATCTCGACGCCGTTCTTGAGCTTTAGCGTCCAGCGACGCTTGCCGACCCTGACGGCGGCGAGGATGCGGGGGAACAGGTCGCCATGGGTCTCCAGCACCGCGAACAGGCGGCGGGCCTCGCGCGGCGCGCCCTCGCCGACCACCAGCGGCAGCGCCGCATAGTCCTCGCGGGCGACGGCGGCGATCTTGCGCCCTTCCGCGTCGATCAGGTTCATCTTGCCGTTGATCTGCCACACCGCGAAGGGAACCCGCTCCTCGATCACGACTTGCACGGTCGAGGGCAGCAAGCGCATCACCTTCGCCCGGCTGACCCAGCTCAACCGCTCGAGGCGTTGCTTCGCGGCAACGCTGTCCACGGAGAAGATCGGCGCGCCCTCGGCGAACCCCAACGCGTCGACGATCTCATCCCGCGAGGTCCGGCCGAGGCCCTCGATGTCCAGACGCCGCACTGTGAAACCGGCCTGGATCACCGCCGCCTGGATGCGGTCCTGCGCGTAGTCCGCGAACCGGCCCGCAAAGCCGCCGATGGCAATTCCGTAAATGACGGTGGCGCCGATGAAGAGACCGGCCGCCATGCGCGCCGCGGCGAGCGCTCGTCCCCGGGCGGCGGGGCGGCGCGCGGAACCGCGCGGTCCGAACGCCGCATCTTCGTGAAGTCCTACGGCGGGAGCGAGTTGGGGCGCGGGCGCGAGCGGAAAGGCGCCGGCCCCCTGCCCGCGGCCGTGCATGAAATCCGAATTCCTGCCTACTACCCCGTCTAGCGGTCGCAAGAGGCGTCCTCCACGATCCAACGGACCAAATCACCAAAGGAGCGGCCCGCATGGGCCGCAAGCTCCGGAACCAGCGACGTCGCCGTCATACCGGGCTGGGTGTTTACCTCCAGGCACACCAGCTCGCCCGAATCCCCCGATTCATCATCGAATCGGAAGTCCGAGCGGCTCACGCCGCGGCATCCCAAAGCCTGGTGAGCCGCTAGTGATAGCTTCTGAACCAATTGGTAAACATTTGGTGAAATTTCCGCTGGGAGGACGTGTTTTGAGCCTCCGGGAGCGTATTTTGCCTCGTAATCGTAAAAGCCGAGGCCTTCGGCGGGCAGGATCTCGATCACGCCGAGGGCTTCCTCGCCCATGACGGCGCAGGTCAACTCCCTGCCCGGGATGAAGCGCTCGACCAGCAACTGGTCTTGCGCCCACTGGGACTTGGCGAGTTCCGCGGGCGGCGCGGCCGCGCCTTCCCTGACGATGAAGACGCCGACACTGGAGCCCTCCGCCACCGGCTTGATGACGTAGGGGGGCTCCATCACATGGGCCTTCGCGGCCTGCTCGCCGCTCACCACCAGCCCCTTGGCGACGGGGATGCCGGCGGCTCGCATCACGTCCTTGGCGCGTTCCTTGTGCATGGCGAGCGCGGACGCCAGAACGCCGGAATGGGTGTAGGGGATCTGCAGCGTCTCGAGGATCGCCTGGGCGCAGCCGTCCTCGCCCCAGCGCCCGTGCAGCGCGTTGAAGCAAACCTCGGGCTCGACCTCGCGCAGGCGCTCGACGATGTCGCGCCCGACGTCCATCTTGCTGACGCGGTAGCCCTCGCCCTCGAGCGCCTTGGCGCAGGCCTCGCCGGATCGGAGCGAAATCTCGCGCTCGGCCGACCATCCCCCCATCAGCACCGCGACGTGGTCGAACCTGCGCGTCACGGCCGCCGCGCTCCCGGCGCGCCGGCGGCCACGCCGATGCGCCTGATCTCCCATTCGAGGTCGACGCCGCTGGTCTCCTTGACCCGGGCACGCACCGTCTCGCCGAGGCGCTCCAGATCATCCGCGCTGGCGCCGCCCTCGTTGATCAGAAAGTTGCAGTGCATCTCCGAGACCACCGCGGGGCCGATCCGCAGTCCCCGGCAGCCGGCCGCGTCGATCAACTGCCAGGCCTTGTGGCCGGACGGGTTCTTGAAGGTGCTGCCGCCGGTGCGGCTCTTGATCGGCTGCGCCTGCTCCCGGTACTCGACGATCGAGGCCATCTCCTCGGCGATCTCGGCCGGCTCGCCGGGTGAGCCCTGGAACCGGGCGGCGGTAAAGATCAGATCGTCCGCCGCCCCGCAGTGGCGATAGCTCATGGCCATGTCGTCCACCGGCAGGGTCAGCGCGTTGCCATCGCGGTCGACGGCGCGGGCCTCGATCAGCACCTCCTTGGTCTCGACGCCGTGGGCGCCGGCGTTCATCCGAAGCGCGCCGCCGATCGAGCCCGGTATGCCGCGGTAGAAGGCAAGCCCCTTGATGCCGGCGTCGGCCGCGGCGCGCGCCACCTTGACGTCGGGGACGGCGGCGCCCGCGCGCAGCCGCCAGCCCTCCTCGACCTCGATTTTGCCAAAGCCCTTGCCCAGGCGGATGACGACGCCCGGCACGCCGCCGTCGCGCACCAGAAGATTGGAGCCGAGCCCGATCACTGTAACGGGCAGGCCGCAGGGAGCTTCTTGCAGGAAATAGGCGAGATCGTCCTCGTCAGCCGGCGTGAACAGGTACTGCGCCGGTCCACCGACGCGGAACCAGGTGATCTCCGCTAGGACCGCGTCCGCCTTGAGGCGGCCGCGCAGCCGGGGCAAGGCCGCCGCGAGATCGGCGCTTGAGGTCTCGACGCTCATGCGGCGTCGCCGGGCGCGGCGCGTTCACTCAAATGCCGGGGTAGCGCATGGGTCCATTCGGTGATGGTGCCTGCGCCCAGACCGATCACGATGTCGCCGGGCTTGGCGCGCTCGGCGATAAACGCGGCCAAGTCGAGCTCGCCCTCGACCGCGAGCACGTCGTCATGCCCCTGCCGCTTGAGGCCCTCGATCAGCGCCTCGCGGTCGATGCCTTCGATCGGAGACTCGCCGGCCGAA
>CAYVYD010000196.1:0-5310 GCA_964454415.1 uncultured Hyphomicrobiaceae bacterium
GCGGTCCGGCTGATGCCGCGCGCCCCTGCCACCTCGGCGACCTTGTCGCTGAACGTGCGCTCGGCCTTGGGCCTCCCCGGTGGCTCGGCGTCGTCGGCTGCCTTGCGCACGAGCTCGATGCCCTCGCGCCGATATCGCTTGAGCAGGGCGGGGTGCTGGTCGGCGGCCCGCGACATGGCCTTGGTGTGCGAGCACTCCTCGCGCGCCCTGATCGCCTCCCCGAACGAGGCGAACGCGTGCGGCTGGTCGCGTACTATTTTCTCGAATTGATGCATCGCATTCTCCTCGTCTTCGTCCGCCCGCTTCATGATGGCCAGCCGCGCGTGGGCCTGAGCCGGCTGCCGCAAAAGTGCATTGTCACCGGGCATTATTCATGCCAAGCAGATGAAAAATGATCCTTCATTCATTCTAATTGATGTCTCACACATGATTACCGCTGCCCAATTGCGGGCCGCCAGGGCACTTCTCGGCATCGACCAGCGCAAGCTTGCGGAGCTCTCCGGACTCTCTGTGCCGGCAATCCAACGCATGGAGGCCAGCGAAACGGTGATCCGGGGCAATGTCGACTCGCTGATGAAGTTGATCGCGGCGCTCGATGCTGCCGGCATCGAATTGATTGACGAAGGCGCGGCGAGTCAATCGGGCGGGCGCGGGCTGCGGCTGAAACCAGTGCCCGAGGACACTGAAGCGCATCGCGCCGCGGGTGCGGTTGCCGAAGCGGTTGACGGCGGGAGCAAACGCGAATGAGTTCGGCCGTCGAGTTCTTGATGTGGTGTAACGCCGCGTTCTTGAGCACGGCCGCACTGGCCGCGGCAATCACCAGGCGAGGCGGGGCGACGGGGCTAATCTATAGTCTTAGCCTCGCCGTTTCGGGGCTCGCCCTCGCCATCGCTCTGGTTGAGCTTGCCGGTGGCGGACCGGCGCCAACGGTCTTGACGCTGCCGCTTGGACTACCGTGGATCGGCGCGCAATTCAGGCTGGATGCACTCGGTTCGTTCTTCCTCGTCGTCGTCAATCTCGGCGGCGCCGCGGCGAGCCTCTATGGCCTTGGATACGGCCGTCACGAACCTGCTCCCCAGCGGGTATTGCCGTTCGTGCCTGCCTTCCTGGCAGGCATGAACCTCGTCGTATTGGCGAACGACGCCTTCACCTTCCTGGTGTCCTGGGAATTCATGTCACTCGCCTCCTGGGCACTCGTCATGGCGCATCACCGCCAGACCGGCAATGCCCAGGCGGGCTACCTCTATTTGATCATGGCAAGCCTAGGCACGCTCGCGCTCTTGCTCGCCTTCAGCCTGCTCGCCGGACCCGGGTCGACCTTCGGATTCGATGACATCCGAGCCGCCGGTCATGCGCCGGGCACGGCGGCGTTGGTCCTGGCATTGGTCCTGCTCGGCGCCGGTTCGAAGGCCGGTATCGTGCCGCTCCATGTGTGGCTGCCACTCGCCCACCCGGCCGCGCCGAGCCACGTCTCGGCGTTGATGAGCGGCGTCATGACCAAGGTCGCGGTTTATGGTTTCGTGCGCATCGTCTTCGATCTGCTCGGTGAGCCGACCTGGTGGTCGAGCATGGTCGTGCTTTTCCTCGGCGGCATTACGGCGGTTCTGGGCGTGCTCTATGCGCTCATGCAGCACGATCTGAAGCGGCTTCTCGCCTATCATACCGTGGAGAATATCGGCATCATTTATATCGGCCTTGGCCTGGCGCTCGCGTTCGGAGCCAACGGCATGGAGCCGGCCGCGGCGCTCGCGCTGACCGCAGCGCTGTTCCACGTCTTCAACCACTCGATCTTCAAGAGCCTTCTGTTCTTCGGTGCGGGCGCCGTGCTGACCGCGACCGGCGAGCGTGACATGGAGCATCTGGGCGGTCTCATTCACCGCATGCCGCTCACCAGCTTTTGCTTCCTTATCGGTTGCGTCGCCATCTCGGCGCTTCCTCCGTTGAACGGCTTTGTCTCGGAATGGCTGACGTTTCAGGCCATTCTGCAGAGCCCCGCATTGCCTCAATGGGGCCTCAAGATCATGGTGCCGGCTGTGGGTGGCCTGCTCGCTTTGTCGGCGGCGTTGGCCGCGGCCTGTTTCGTCAAGGCATTCGGCGTCACCTTTCTCGGCCGTCCGCGAGCTCTCTCGGCAAGACAGGCGCAAGAGGTTGACCGCTTCTCGCTCGCCGCCATGTCGGTGTTTGCAACGCTGTGTCTTCTCGTGGGCACCTTGCCCGGCATCGTGATCGATGGACTGGCCCCCGTTACGCTCAGCTTGATCGGTGGCCGCATGCCGGTTCAGATGAGCATGCCATGGCTGTCGATTGTGCCGGTCACCGAGAGTCGCAGCTCCTACAACGGACTGCTCGTGTTCCTGTTCATCGCATTTTCGGCATCCTTCGCCGTCTACACGATCCACCGCTTCGCCTCGCATGCGCTTCGCCGCGCGCCGGCCTGGGGCTGCGGCTTTCCCGAGACGAGCCCGCTGACGCAATATACCGCCGGCAGTTTCGCTCAGCCGATTCGCCGCGTCTTCGGCGCCATCATCTTCCGCTCCAGCGAGCAGGTGGACATGCCGCTGCCGGGAGACCTGCGGCCCGCGCGTTTCGTCGTCGAGTTGCGCGATCTCATCTGGGACGGGTTCTACGCACCGATCGCCGCCGCCGTCGGGTTGGCGGCCGATCGGCTCAACCATCTGCAGTATCTGACCATTCGGCAATATCTCAGCCTGGTCTTCCTCACCCTCGTCATTCTGTTACTGGTGCTCGCGCTGTGGCCGTAATCCTCGACCTCTTGGTCCAAGCCGCGCAGATGGCGTTGGTGCTGCTGTTGGCGCCGCTCGTGACCGGCTTCGTACGCAAGGTGAAGGCGCGCCTGCTGCGCCGCCGGGGACCCTCCTTGATCCAGCCCTATCGCGACCTCCTGCGGCTGCTTCGCAAAGAGGTCGTGTTAGCCGACAACGCGTCCTGGCTGTTTCGCGCGGTGCCCTATCTGGTCTTCGCCACCACGTGGGTCGCCGCCGCGCTTGTGCCGACATTCGCCGCCGGGCTGATGTTCAACTGGACCGCCGATCTCATCGCCATAGTCGCACTGCTTGGCAGCGCGCGCTTCTTTCTGGCGCTTGCCGGTATGGACGTTGGCACCAGCTTCGGCGGCATCGGCTCGAGCCGTGAGGTCATGATCGCCGCGCTCGCCGAGCCGGCCATGCTTTTGATCATTTTCGTCGTCGCCCTCATCGCGGGTTCAACCCAACTCTCGACGGTTGCCGCCTTCATGGCATCGCCAAATGTGGGCTTGCGGGTCTCATTGGGTTTGGCGCTGACCGCGCTGATTATGGTTGCGATTGCCGAGAACGCGCGCATCCCGGTGGACAATCCGGCGACGCATCTGGAGCTCACCATGGTTCACGAAGCGATGGTGCTCGAATATTCCGGGCGTCACCTGGCGATGATCGAGTTTGCGACCTCGCTGAAGCTGTTGCTCTACATGTCGTTGATCGCCAGCCTTTTCGCACCCTGGGGACTCTCGGTCTCAGGCGGTGGACTCGCGGTATATGGGATTGGAGCGGCAGCTTACCTCGTGAAGCTCGCCACAGGCGGCCTGCTGCTCGCGATTTTCGAGACGGCAATCGCCAAGATGCGGGTGTTCCGCGTTCCGGAGTTTCTCGGCGCGGCACTGATGCTGGGGCTTCTCGGCACTCTCCTATTGTTCGTTTCCCGGAGCCTGTGATGAACGGTTTGACCTTCGACGTCGCCCATATGCTTGCCGGCGGTCTGGTTTTACTCAGCTTCGTGATGCTCTATCAGGATCGCCTTTACGCGCTGCTCAACATATTTGCGCTGCACGCTTTGGCGCTCGCCCTCTCGGTCGCTTGGCAGGCCTTCGTTCAGAACGCGCCATACCTCTACATCACCGCGGTAATCGCGTTGGTCTTCAAGGCCATTGTCATTCCAATGGTACTCCACCGCATCATTCAGCGCCTCGGCGTCCACCGCGAGATCGAAACCGTGGTTGGTATCGGTCCCACGATGCTTGCCGGCATGGCGTTGGTGTCGCTGTCCATGGTTCTGATGCTGCGGGTGACCGCCGAGGCCGAGCCCATCGCCCGCGAGGACCTGGCCTTCGCGCTCTCGGTAGTCCTGCTCGGGCTGCTGATCATGGTGACCCGCCGCAACGCCGTCAGTCAAGTTGTCGGTTTCATGTCGCTGGAGAACGGCTTGGTGCTGGCCGCGACGGGAGCCAAGGGAATGCCGCTTGTCGTGGAGTTCAGCGTCGCCTTTTCAATCCTGATTGCCTTCATCGTCATCGGTATCTTCTTGTTCCGCATCCGGGAACGCTTTGACACCGTGGACGTCAGCGCTCTCGATAGTTTCCGGGGAGAACAGCGGTGAGCTCGCTCCCCTTCGACGCCGTGGAAGCGGTCCTGCTCATACCCATCAGCGCCGCGGCGCTGCTTGCGTTCTTGCCCAACTACCGGTTGACCGCCCGCTTGAACGTGTTGGCCTCGTTTCTGACGCTCGTTGCGGCCCTCGCGCTGTTCCTGGCCGATCGTCCCGAACCAAGCCAGTATCTTCTGATCGACGATCTCAACATCATCTTCATCGCCCTCAACACCTTTGTCGGCTTCACGACCAGCGTGTTCAGCGCCAGCTATATCGCCCACGAGATCAAAATCGGCCGGCTGACCCCGGTCAGCGTGCGGTTCTATCACGCTATGTATCAGGTCCTGATGTTCGCCATGAATCTGGCTCTCGTCTCCAACAATGTCGGCCTCATGTGGGTGGGGGTGGAGCTCGCTACCCTGACCACCGTTCTCATGGTGGGTATTTACAGCACCCATGAGGCGCTCGAAGCGGCCTGGAAATACTTCATCCTCGGCAGCGTCGGCATCGCGCTCGCGCTGTTCGGCACCATCCTCGTCTACATGGCGGCGCTGCCGGTGATCGGCGAGGGTATGGAGGCCATGGTTTGGACGGTGTTGATGGACCGGGTCGCTGCCTTCGATCCGGCGCTACTCAATGTCGCCTTCGTGTTCCTGCTGCTCGGCTATGGAACCAAAGTAGGCCTGGTTCCGCTTCACGCCTGGCTGCCGGACGCGCATTCTGAAGGCCCGACGCCGATTTCGGCGGTGCTTTCCGGCTTGCTGCTGAACGTCGCGCTCTATGCCGTCCTGCGGTTCAAGCTACTGCTCGCCGCCAACACCGGAGCGATCGCACCGGGTCCGCTGATGGTGACGATGGGCCTCACCTCGCTGATCTTCGCAGCCCTCATGCTCTACCGGCGGCGCGACATCAAGCGCATGTTCGCCTATTCCTCGATCGAGCACATGG
>CAYVYD010000197.1:0-5291 GCA_964454415.1 uncultured Hyphomicrobiaceae bacterium
CGCGCAGCAGCGATTTCAAGCGGTAGAGCGCCTCGAGCGCCTGGCGCGGCGTCATGTCGTCGGGATTGATCTCCTCGAGCGCCCGCTCGAGCGCCGGGTCCGCCGCCGGCACCGCCGCATCCGCCGGCTGGCCGGTGCTGAACAGCGGCAGCTCGTCGGCCAGGTCCCGCGCCGGGTGCCGATGGTCGCGCTCGATCATGTCGAGCACCTCGCGCGCCCGCGCGGTGACCGCCGGCGGCAGGCCGGCGAGCTTGGCCACCTGGATCCCGTAGGACCGGTCGGCGGCGCCCGCCCTTACCTTGTGCAGAAACACGATCTCGTCCTGCCACTCCTTGACCTCGATGGTGGCGTTGGCGGCATGGTCGAGCCGTTGGGCGAGCGCGGTGAGCTCGTGATAATGGGTGGCGAACAGCGCCCGCGCCCGGTTGACGTCGTGCAGATGCTCGGCCGCCGCCCAGGCGATCGAGAGCCCGTCGAAGGTCGCCGTGCCGCGCCCGATCTCGTCCAGCACCACCAGCGAGCGCTCGCCGGCCTGGTTCAGGATCCCCGCCGTCTCGACCATCTCGACCATGAAGGTCGAGCGCCCGCCGGCGATGTCGTCGGCCGCGCCCACCCGGCTGAACAGCCGGTCGACGACGCCGATATGGGCCGCGCGCGCCGGCACGAAGGACCCCATCTGAGCCATCACCGCGATCAGCGCGTTTTGCCGCAGGAAGGTGGATTTGCCGGCCATGTTGGGACCGGTTACGATCCACAGCCGGCCATGGGGGCCGGTTTCGCCGTCGCCCTCCTCTTCCCCGCCTTCCTCCAGCACGCAGTCGTTCTCGACGAAGGGACCGGCGTCGGTCTTCGCCAGCGCCTGCTCGACCACGGGGTGGCGAGCGCCCTCGATCCGGAATGCGAGGCCTTGGTCGACCTTGGGGCGGCTGTAACGCTGCTCCTCGGCGAGCTCGGCGAGGGCGCAATAGTGATCCAGTTCGGCGAGCCCCTGGGCGGTCTCGCCAAGCTGGCGCCCGAGCCCCGCGGCCTGGTCCTTGAGCGCGTTGAAGACCTCGATCTCGATGGCGAGCGCGCGCTCGGCGGCGGCGACGATCCTGGCCTCGGTCTCGCCCAGCTCCGCGGTGGTGAAGCGGACCGCGCTGGCAAGCGTCTGGCGGTGGACAAAGATCTCGGCGAAGGGCGCTTCGCGCAACCGGTCGGCGGTGGCCGCCGTCACCTCGACGAAATAGCCCAGCACGTTGTTGTGGCGCACCTTGAGCGACTTGAGCCCCGTCTTTCCGGCATATTTGGCCTGCAGGGCGCCCACCACCTTGCGGCTCTCGTCCCGCAGCGTCCGGTTCTCGTCGAGGTCGTCGCGGTAGCCCGGCCGCACGAAGCCGCCGTCGCGGCGCTGGATGGGAAGCTCGTCGCCGAGGGCGGTCTTGAGCTCGGCGGCGAGTTCCCCCGGCACCGCGCGCAGCAGCCGGGCGATGCGGACGATCTCCTTCGGCAGCCCCATCGCGCCGGCGGCGGCAAGATCGCCCGCGCAGGCGGCGGCGGCCTGCAGTCCGCCCCTGATCGCGCCCAGATCCCGCGGTCCGCCGCGGGCGAGCACCAGCCGGGCGAGCGCCCGGGCGATGTCGGGCGCGGCGCGCAAATCGTCCCTCAGCCTGGCGCGCAGCGCCCGCGCCTCCAGCAGAAATCCCACAGCGTCGAGGCGCGCGCCGATGGCGTCGGCGTCGGTGAGCGGGCTCGCCAGCCGGGCGGCGAGCTCGCGGGCGCCGGCACCGGTGACCGTGCGGTCGACCGCCTGGCGCAGGCTGCCCCGCCGCTCACCGCGGATCGAGCGGTCGATCTCGAGATTGGCGCGGGTGGCGGCGTCCACCACCAGCGCCCGCCGGCCGCCCGAGCGTTGCGGCGGCCGCAGATGCGGCTCGCGCCCGACCTGGGTGATCTCCACATAGGTGAGCAGCGCCGCAACCGCGGCGAGCTCGGGCCGGCTGAAGCCGCCATAGGCGTCGAGCGCGGCCACCCCCAACCGCGTCTTGAGCTGGCTCTCGCCGGCCAGGCTGTCGAAGGAGCGCCGCGGGATCGGCGTCAGCGCGGCGCCCTGGGCCTCGATCAGCCGCGCGAGCCCCCTGTCGGCCAGATTGTCCTCGCCCAGCAGCACTTCGCTCGGTGTAAGCCGCGCCAGCTCGCTGGCCAGATCAGCGGCCGCCGCCTCGCCGACGACGAATTCGCCGGTGGAGATGTCGAGCGAGGCGAGCGCGAAACTCTCGCCGGGCTCGACGGTTGAGCTCGGCGCCCGGAACAGCGCGGTGAGATAGTTGTTGCTGTCGGCGGCGAGCAGGCTTTCCTCGGTCAGCGTGCCGGGAGTGACGAGGCGCGCCACCTCGCGCCGCACGATCGCCTTGCCCCCCCGTTTCCTGGCTTCCGCCGGGTCCTCTACCTGCTCGGCGACCGCGACGCGGAATCCGCACGTGATCAGCCGCTGCAGATATTCGTCCGCCCGGCGCACCGGCACCCCGCACATCGGGATGTCGCGGCCCTCGTGCTTGCCGCGCTTGGTGAGCTGGATGCCGAGCGCGCGGGCGGCCGCGACCGCGTCCTCGAAGAACAGCTCGTAGAAATCCCCCATGTGATAGAACAGCAGGCAATCGGGATTGGCGGCCTTGATGGCGAGATATTGCTCGATCACCGGCGTCGCGCCGCCGCTCTGCCGCCCCGCCGCGGCCTTGGATTTGGCGGTTGATTTTGCCTGCTGGGCCATGGGGGGGGTCGAATCGTGCCCGTCTCGCTGCCGAACCCCACACATAGCCTGGAGTCGCGGGAGGGTGAAGGCCGGCATATGGGTTATCAACGGCCGCGTCCGATTGACGCTGCCGGGGCGCTCCCAAGGCGATTGTCCCGCCGACACGCCGGTTCTATGGTGCCGCTGAGTCGCCCGGCGGCCGGCCGCCGGAGCCGCCCGTCCGAAGGGCGTCACCACAACGAGTTCAGTTCGAGAGTACCAGGACAAGCATGCAACGCCCCACCGACAAGTCGAGCGTGACCAGCTACGAGGCCCTCCAATTCCACAAGACCGGGAAGCCCGGCAAGCTCGAGATCGCGCCGACCAAGCCGATGGCGACCCAGCGCGATTTGAGCCTCGCCTATTCGCCCGGCGTCGCCGCGCCCGTCAACGCCATCGCCGAGGACGCCCACCTCGCCTATGATTACACCGCCAAGGGCAACCTGGTCGCCGTCATCACCAACGGCACCGCGATTCTGGGGCTGGGCAATCTGGGCGCGCTCGCCTCCAAGCCGGTGATGGAGGGCAAGGCGGTGCTGTTCAAGCGCTTCGCCGACGTCGACGCCATCGACCTCGAGGTCGACACCACCGACGTCGATGCCTTCGTCAACTGCGTGCGCTATCTGGGACCCGCCTTCGGCGGCATCAATCTCGAGGACATCCGCGCGCCCGACTGCTTCCTGATCGAGGAGCAGCTGCGCGAACTGCTCCCCATTCCCGTCTTCCACGACGACCAGCACGGCACTGCGATCATCGCGGCCGCCGGCTTCCTTAACGCGCTGCACCTCACCGGCCGCGACATCGCCCGGACCAGGCTCGTCTGCAACGGCGCGGGCGCCGCCGCGATTGCCACCCTGCAGCTCCTGAACGCCTTGGGCCTGCCGCGCAAGAACGTGATCCTGTGCGACTCCAAAGGCGTCATTTACAAGGGCCGCAAGGAAGGCATGAACCAGTGGAAGTCGGGCTTCGCCGCCGACACCAAGGCGCGCGAGCTCGCCGAAGCCGTCGAGGGCGCCGATGCGCTGTTCGGCCTCTCGGTCGCCAGCGCCTTCACGCCGCGGATGATCGCGTCCATGGCGGACAGGCCGATCATCTTCGCCATGGCCAATCCGGACCCCGAGATCACGCCCGAGGAAGTCGCCGAGGTGCGCGACGACGCCATCATGGCGACCGGGCGCTCCGACTATCCGAACCAGATCAACAACGTACTGGGCTTCCCCTACATCTTCCGCGGCGCGCTCGACGTCCAGGCGAGCACCATCAACGAGACCATGATGATCGCCGCCGCCGAGGCCTTGGCCGAGCTCGCCCGCGCCGACGTGCCCGACCAGGTCGCCGCCGCCTATCAGGGCCGCCGGCCGCGCTACGGGCCCAACTACATTATTCCGGTGCCCTTCGATCCGCGGCTGATCGGCTACGTGCCGCCCGCCGTCGCCAAGGCGGCGATGGATTCCGGCGTGGCGCGGCGGCCGATCGTCGACATGGAGGGCTACAGCTCGAGCCTCAGCGCGCGGCTCGATCCCATCGCCGGCCTGCTGCATTCGGTGTTCGAGAAGGTTCGCGCCAACCCCAAGCGCGTCGTCTTCGCCGAAGGCGAAGAGGAGCCGGTGGTGCGCGCCGCCAACGCCTTTATCAACGCCGCCCTCGGCGAGGCGGTGCTGATCGGCAGGCGCGAGGCGATCGACGAGGCGCTGAAGGTATCGGGCGTCGAGTTCCAGCAGGCGGTCGAGTCCCACAATCCGCGCGACTCCGGCCGCGGCGAGGAATACGCCGAATTCCTCTATTCGCGCCTGCAGCGCAAGGGGTACCTCTTCCGCGACTGCCAGCGCATGGTCAACAACGACCGCAACATCTTCGGCGCCTGCATGGTCGCGATGGGCCACGCCGACGCCATGGTGACGGGCATCACCCGCAACTGGTCCACCGCCTACCAGGACATCCGCCACGTGCTCGACCCCAATCCGGGGCAGCGCGTGATCGGCGTCTCGATCGCCGTGTGCCGCGGCCGCACGGTGCTGATCGCCGACACCTCGGTCCACGACGCCCACGACGCCGAGGCCCTCGCCGACATCGCCGAGCAGGCCGCCAACGTCGCCCGGCGGATGGGCTACGAGCCCCGCGTCGCGCTGCTGGCCTACTCCAATTTCGGCCACCCGCCGGGCGCCCGCGCCGCCCCCGTCCGCGACGCGGTGCGCCTGTTGGACGAGCGCCGGACCGATTTCGAGTATGACGGCGAGATGACGGCCGACGTGGCGCTCAACCAGAAATCCATGGCGCTCTATCCCTTCTGCCGCCTCTCCGAGCCCGCCAACGTGCTGATCATGCCCGACTTCAACACCGCCAGCGTTGCGGCTGGGATGCTGGAGGAGCTCGGGGGGAGCACCGTTTTGGGCCCGATGCTCGTCGGTCTCTCCAAGCCGGTCCAGATCGCGACGCTCGGCTGCACCGACGCCACCCTCGTCAACATGGCGACACTGGCCGCCTACGACGTCACCGGCTGAGCGGCTCCGCCGCCTGCGGG
>CAYVYD010000198.1:0-5240 GCA_964454415.1 uncultured Hyphomicrobiaceae bacterium
TGATGCGGCTCAAGGGGCGCGGCATCAAGGACCGGAGCGGCCGCCAGGGCGACCAGCTCGTGCGTTTGATGATCGCGATGCCCGGCAAGATCGACGACAAGCTCAAGGACTTCATGACCGAGTGGCGCTCGGGCCACGCCTATGATCCCCGGCAGTCCTTGAAGGGGGCGACATGACGATGACGGAAGATCAGGTCCTGCTGCGCGTGCGGCACGTCACGGTGACCCGTTTGCGCGGCTGGGTCGATCGCGGCTGGGTGACGCCGCTCAAGGGCGAGGCGGGCGACGAATATGACGAGATCGACGTGGCCCGTATCGATCTGATCCGGCAATTGCGCGACGACCTCGCGATCGAGCCCGACACCGTGCCGCTGCTGCTCTCGATGATGGACCAGGTCTATTCGCTGCGGCGCGAGCTGCGCTGCGTCATGCGCGCCATCGACAGCCAGCCCGAGAACGTGCGCACGGTGATCGTCACCGAGATCGAGAAGATCCGCTCGTCCTAGGCGCTGTTTACAAGGTGGTTGGCGCGTGACTCGGGCTTTGAGTCAAGAATGCCTCATAGAGGGAGGCAGGACCGAGTCGGCGCGACCTGGGCGTAGCGGAGTGGCGCGGCCTGGTCAGGGTCGAGGCCCGAGAAAGCCGGGCAACGCGGCCGCCTGCTTCACCCAACTCGCCACTAGCTCCTCGTCGAGCTGGTCGTCCTCGTGGATGTCGAGGTAGCGCGTGTCCTTGTCCTTGGACTCGCCGGGGGGGACAGGACGCAGCGACGCGCCGCGGAAGAAAGCCACCTTGATGTACTTCGTGAAGCAATGGATGCTGAGGAACCAGCCTTGGCCCTCGACTCCGTATAGCGGCGAGTTCCATTTGACCGCCTTGCGCACGCCGGGGAGGGTGCGCACGATGAGCGCGTCGAGGCGGCGCCCGACGTCGCGTTTCCAGCCTGGCATGGCTGCGATGTAGGCCTGCACGGGGGCGTCGCCATCGGCCTTCGCGATCTGCGGATTACCGCCTGCGAGGAGGGCCGGCTTCGCAACGACCCGCTTGGCGGCCGCCTTCTTTGCGACCTTCGTTGACTTGATGGACGTCTTGTTGGCCATTGCGTTCATCCGCAGATGCCAAAGCTATACGACGTTACAAACTGGGCCTAGGGAAGCGGACACCCCGCCCCCGCGACGGCGCGCTCCAGCCGCTCCATCACGCCAACCGCCAAGGAAGGCCGCGGCGGCGCGAGCTGCGCGGCAAGCGAGGTCAGCGCCTCGGGCCGGCAGCGGCGATCGGTGCCGGCGAGCGCGTAGAAGCGGTTGGCCGCGTCGGCGAGAAGGCCCGGGTCCTCGTCGACGATCAGCGCCGCGCCCGCCAGGACGCATCCCCTCCCGCCGCCGCTCCAGCGCTGCGCCATACCGCCGATCTTGCGATCCCCGACGGCGATATCGTGCCGGCCGCTGCAGAAGGCCGCTGGCACCGGCGCGATCCGGGCGGCGACGCCGAAGCCGGCGAGCACGTCGAGGATGGGCGCCGCCAGCCGGGCATAGAGGGTTTCGAGCGATTGGCCAGGGCCGTCCCGCGGCAACAGCAAGGTGAGCTGGACCGTACCCGGGGTGAGCGGAAACGCGCCGCCACCGGTGTGGCGCAGGTGAACCGGCCAGCCTTCGCGCGCCATGCGCCGGGCGGCGGCGGCGAAGCCGGACCCGCGCGCCTCGGCGGGCGTCGCCAGCAGCGAGCGGCGGGCGCGCCACAGCAGCGCTTGCGGCGGGCCCTCGCCGCGCGCCACCTGGTCCGCCGCCTCGGCCAGGCGCGCGAGCGCTTCGCCCACAGGCATGGGCCGGTCCCGCCGCGACACAAGGATCGCGCCGGCACCCGCCATCCGCGCGGTTGCGCGATCGGTGACCACCGCGTCCGCCGCCATTGAACCGGCCTCAGCCATCCTCGATCCGGCCGATGACCGATCCGGGCGTCACCACGCCGTCCTTGGGGACGACGATGCGGAGGGTGCCCGCCGCCGGGGCGGTGATGTCGAAGCTCGATTTCTCCGCCACCACCTCGGCCAGCGTGGCGCCCTCCTCGATCCGGCTGCCGTCGCCGAAGAACCAGTTGGCGACGACCCCTTCCGGGATCTTCGCCACGTCCCACAGCCCTTCCGGCACGCGGACGTCGGCCACGGTTCAGGCGGCCTTCTTGAGGTCGAGCGTCTCGCGGACGGCGTCCGCGATCTTGGCCGCGTCGGGCAGCGCGAACTGCTCCATCGGCCGGCTATAGGGGATCGGAATGTTGGGATAGGCCACCCGCCGGGGCGCCGCCCGCAGCAGGCCCGGATCCGTTTCCACCACGGTGGCGAGGATCTCGGCGGTAAGTCCGAAGCTGCGGTAGTCCTCGTCCACGACGACGAGGCGGCCGGTCTTGGCGACGGACGAGAGCACCGCCTCGCGGTCGAGCGGGACCAGGGTGCGCAAATCGATCACCTCGGCCTCGACGCCTTCGCCGGCCAGCGCACCGGCCGCCTCCAGCGCCCGGTGCACCATCATCGAAAGCGTCACGATGGTGACGTCCTTGCCCTCGCGCGCCACCTTCGCCTCGCCGAAGGGAATGGTGTAGCTCTCCTCGGGAACGGGCGTCGCCGCGCCCTCGGGCGAGGCCATCCAGACGAGCCCCTGCAGCCCCTTGTGAAACATGTAGAGCACCGGACCGTCGTCGCGGATCGCGCTCGTCATCAGCCCCTTGGCGTCATAGGCGTTGGAGGGCGCCACCACCTTAAGGCCCGGCAGATGCGCGAAGGTTGCGTGCAGCGTCTGCGAGTGCTGGCCCGCGTCGCTATAGCCGCCGCCGGTCGCCGTCATCAGCACCATTGGCACCTTGAAGTGGCCGCCTGAGAAATAGACGTTCTTGGCCGCCAGATTGTAGATCGCGTCCATGCAGACGCCGAAGAAGTCGACGAACATCAGCTCGACGATCGGCCGCATGCCGGACATCGCCGCGCCCACCCCGGCGCCGATGAAGGCGGTCTCCGAGATCGGCGTGTCGCGCACGCGCTCCTCGCCGAACTCCTCCAACAGGCCCTGGGTGGCGCCGAAGATGCCGCCATAGGCGCCGATGTCCTCGCCCATCACGAACACGTTCTTGTCGCGCTTCATCTCCTGGCCGATCGCCTCGGCCATGGCGCGCGACACCGTCAAGATTCGATTGCTATCCATTGTCGTTCCTCCCTTCGGACCCCGCCGGGTCCGGTCGAAGATTGCGCTATTTCCTCAGGCGAAGACGTGATCGAGCGCCTCGCGCGGCGCCGGGTAGAGGCTCTCGCGGGCGAAGGCGAAGGCCTCGTCGACCTCGGCCTTGGCGGCCTCCAGTGTCTCTTCGATCTCGCCCTTCGGGATGCCGGCTTTCTTGATCATGTGCTTGCGCAGCCGCTTGATCGGGTCCTTGGCCTTGAGCTTGCCGACCTCCTTCTCCGGCCGGTAGACCTCGGGATCGCCCTGGAAATGGCCGTAATAGCGGTAGGTGACGATCTCGATCAGGCTCGGCCCCTTGCCGGCGCGCGCGCGCTTGACCGCCTTGCCCGCCGCGTCGAAGATCTTCAGCGTGTCGTTGTCGGCGATATGGGCGCCCGGCATGCCGTAGCCCTCGGCGCGGACGCTGTTGTCCTTGACCGCGGTCGATTTCGACTTCGGCACCGAGATGCCCCAGGAATTATCCTCGATCACGAACACCACCGGCAGCGTCCACAGCGCCGCCAGATTGAGCGCCTCGTGGAACGCGCCCTGATTGGCCGCGCCCTCGCCCAGATAGGCGACGGCGACCGAATCGCGCCCCGAAAGCCGCGCCGCAAGCCCGGCCCCGTCTGCGGGACCGGCACTCTCGCCGATGATGCCGCTGCAGGAGAAATTGACCTCCGGGTCGAGCAGGTGCATATGCCCGCCGCGCCCGCCGGCAAGCCCGGTCTTCTTGCCGAAGATCTCGGCCGTCATCTTCTTCAGGTCCACCCCCTTGGCGATCGCCACGTGGTGCGGCCGGTGGGTCGCGGTCACCGCGTCGTCGGGGCGCAGATGAACGCACACCCCGGCCGCGCAGGGTTCCTGGCCCGCGGCCAGATGCATCTCGCCCGGGACGGTCCCCGCCCCGATATCGAATTTCGGCGTCTTGCCCTCCATGTAGACGCCTGCCATGGTGTCTTCGTAGTAGCGCGCCTTGGCCATGGCGGCGTACATCCAGAGCAGCTGATCCTTTGTGGGTGCCATTTGCTCCTCCCGCGACATTGATTGGTGACGAAGTCTCAAATCGGCGGCGCCGGGCGCGGCAGCCGATACTTCCGCGCGTCACGCACCATCGCCCGGCGCCGGCGGCAACCGGATGCCTTGTTCCGGGCGAGCGCCCGCGCCTTGCCGCGCCGGGACCGCGCCCGTATTGAAAGATGATAATGCCTGGGAGGCAAGGGGAGCGTTGACCTGGGTCAAGCGCGCGCCGGCGCGGCGCCGGGGTCGTGGCCCCCCTAATTCCCCTCCATCTTGAGCGCGGCGATGAAGGCCTCCTGCGGGATCTCGACCTGGCCGAACTGGCGCATGCGCTTCTTGCCCGCCTTCTGCTTCTCCAAGAGCTTGCGCTTCCTCGTCACGTCGCCGCCATAGCACTTGGCGGTGACGTCCTTCCTGAGCGCGCCGATGGTCTCGCGCGCGATCACCTTGGCGCCCAAGGCCGCCTGGATCGGGATCTTGAAGAGATGCCGGGGGATCAGGTCCTTGAGCTTCTCGCACATGGCCCGCCCGCGCGCCTCGGCGCGGTCGCGGTGGACGATGATCGAGAGCGCGTCCACCGGCTCGGCGTTCACCAGGACCGACATCTTGACCAGCGGCCCCGGCTCGTAGCCCGCGAGGTGGTAGTCGAAGGAGGCGTAGCCGCGCGAGACGCTTTTCAAGCGGTCGTGGAAGTCGAACACCACCTCGTTCAGCGGCAATTCGTAGACCAGCATGGCGCGGTTGCCCGCATAGGTGAGCGTCTTCTGCCGGCCGCGCCGGTCCTCGCACAGCTTCAGCACCGCGCCCAGATGCTCGTCCGGCACCAGGATGGTCGCCTCGATCCACGGCTCCTCGATGCGTTCGATCTTGACCGTGTCCGGCATGTCGGCCGGGTTGTGGAGCTCGATCTCCCTGCCGTCGGTGAGGAACACCCGGTAGATCACGCTGGGCGCGGTGGTGATCAGGTCGATGTCGAACTCGCGCTCGAGCCGCTCGCGGATGATCTCCAGATGCA
>CAYVYD010000199.1:0-5165 GCA_964454415.1 uncultured Hyphomicrobiaceae bacterium
CTGATTTGTAATCAGTAGGTCGGGGGTTCGAGTCCTCCAGCCGGCACCACCTCCCTCCGGTCCATTCCGGAGACATAGGTAACGGATTGGTCCTGCGACATGGGTGACAATCTGGGGCCGAATAAAGCGATACCGATGTGTCTGGGATGAAATGTCGCCTAGGTCTCGGGTCGGTCACCCCCCCTCCGCCTCGGCGGCGGACCGGCGCGGCGGCATTCCCTCGAACCCGCTCGCGGCCCTGCTAAGATGGGCCCGGGAACGGCAGCGGGAAGCGCGTCGAATGACCGCAGACGGAGCCTTGAGGATCGGCGTGCTCGGCGCCGGCGCCGTGGGGACGACGCTCGCCCTCAAGCTCTCCGCGGTGGGCCTCCCCGTCACGCTGGTCGGCCGCGGGGAATTTCCGGTTGGGCCAAGCGACCTCTTCGTGCGCGATCTCTCCGGCCGGGTCCACGCCAGCGGCGGCGGCTTCGAGCTTTCCACCAACCCGGAGGCGCTCGCCGGGGCCGATATCTGCCTGGTCGCGGTCAAGTCGAAGGACAGCGAAAGCGCGGGCGCCGCCCTGGCGCCGGCGCTGCGGCCCGGCGCGCTCGTCGTCTCGTTCCAGAACGGGCTGCGCAACGCCGCGCGGTTGCGGCGCACGCTCACCCGCCAGACGGTCCTGCCGGGCGTGGTCAGCGCCAACATCGTGCGGCCGAGCGACCGCGAGTTCCGTCAGGCGACCAGCGGCCCGCTCGCGGTCGGCGCGGCGGACGGGGTCGATGGCGAGCGGCTCGAGGCCCTGCGCGAGGCCTTCGCGCGCGCCGGCGAGACGCTGGCGGTCCGCGACGACATCGCCGACGTTCAGGCCGGCAAGCTGCTGCTTAATCTCAACAACGGCGTCTGCGCCGTCACCGGCACGACCATCGCCCAATCGGTCAGGAGCCGCGAGCTGCGCTGGTGCCTGGCGGTTCTGATGCGGGAGGGGCTCAAGGTGCTGGGCGAGGCGGGCTTCTCGCCGCGCTCGATCTCCGGCCCCTCGCCCCGCCTGATCGCCCGGGTGCTGCCGCTGCCCGACGCGATCGTGCTGCGCGCCGCCAAGTCGATGGTCGAGATCGACCCCGCGGCCCGCTCGAGCACGCTGCAGGATCTGCGCGCCGGGCGGATGACGGAGATCGGCGACATTTGCGGCGAGATCGTCAGGCTCGGCGAGGAGGTGGGGCGCGCGGCGCCCGCCAACCGGCTCATCACGGGGCTCGTTCGCGAGCTCGAGCGGCAAGGGCCCGGCCGTAGGTTTCATTCGGCCGGGGAGTTGGTTCGGCGTCTGCGAGACGTCGCGGCGTGAGGGATTGCTTATAATAACGGGCGTCCTCCGCCCGGCCGGCCGGCCGCCGGGTCATCAGGAACGAGGGTAATTGGGCGGGCTCGGTGCAGCCGATCTGCGTCAGCGTCGCGGCGAGATCGCGCTTGAAGAAGCTGAATATTTGATCGGCGCCAGCGGAGCCGTTGCCGGCGACGCCGTAGACGAACGCCCGGCCGGCGAACGCGAAGTCGGCGCCGCGGGCGATCATCCGCGCGACGTCGAGGCCCGAAAGGACGCCGCCGTCGGCAAGAATGGCGATCCCCGCGCCCGCCGCCCGCCGCACCTCGCCGATCACCTCGAGCGCGGCGGGTGCCGCGTCGAGCTGGCGGCCGCCGTGATTGGAGACGACGATGCCGTCGGCGCCGATCGCCGCGCATTTGGCCGCGTCTTCGCCGGCGAGCACGCCCTTGACGACGAGCTTGCCCGGCCAGCGGTCGCGAATCCGCTTCAACCGTTCGGGCGAGACGTGCTCGCTCACCAAGCCGGTGAGTAGCTTGGCGGAGTCCCGCAAGTTCGAGCCGACCGGCAGGAAGGGTTCGAGAATCCCCATGCCTGCTTTTCTGCCGCGCATGAATTTGACCGCCCATAGCGGCCGGGCGGCGACTTGAGCGAGCGTCGCGAGGTCGTGCTTGGGGGCGAGCGAAAAACCGGGCCGGGTTTCGCTGGTGCGCCGCTCGGCCTTGGGACAGTCCACCGTCACCACAAGCACGTCGTAGCCGATCGCCTTGGCCCGGTTGAGCACGGCGAGCTCGATATCTGGCGATTTGGGCACGTAGAGCTGCAGCCAGGCGTTGCCGCGCGCCAGCTCGTGGATCCGCTCCGGGCTCGAAAGGGTATAGGTGGAGGCGATGAAGGGAACGTTGTGGCGGCCGGCGGCGGCGGCGAGGATGTCGGCCATGCCGGGCCAGATCACGTTGCCGAAACCGATCGGCGCCACGCCGAAGGGGGCGTCGTAGCGTCGCCCGAACAGCTTGCTGGCGCAATCGGGCGCCTGCCCGTCCATGAGCCGTCTGGGCTTGAGCTTCACCGCATCGAGGCTTCGGCGGTTCGCATCCAGGCAGGTCTCGTACCCCACTCCGCCGGCCACGAAGTCGTAGATGAATGCCGGCAACCGCGCCTTCGCCGCCCGGCGCTGCTTGGATAGGCTCACCGGCTCGCTGGTCATGGTTCCCCAAATCCGCGATCGCCCCAGACGGGACGGTCCGCCCTGCAACCCCAATGCCGCCTTCCCGCCGGCCGGCCGGTTTCGCCCGTAAGCCCCGGGAAATTCGGCGGATCGTAGCCGCTCCGGCGCGCCGGGGGAAGTGGCGGCGGTGCTGGTAGGCTGAAAGGCGCGCCGCCCCGGCACGGGCCGCCGCCGGCGTGCTGCGGACGGATCGGTTGCCGGCAAGCGCCGTTTTCGCCGAAAATTATTTCTCGCCGCGGCCGCGGCAGCGGCCGCGGCGGGGAAATGATTTTTTTTGCCGCGGCGGCTCTCTCGATCCGCCATGCCGAAATCCGAGGTAATTAGAGTATAATTTCTATATATAATCTTATATAGTATAATTTTCTATTTTTATTTGATATTTCCAACTTTTAAGAAAAATAATTCCTGATAAAGTCGCGCCTCGACGAAGGATGGAAAACCCCGCGCGCTCACCGCTGCGCGCGCTGACGAGGGTGCTTGACGATGTGGATCAAGGTGCGGCTTCCCGACGGATCGAGCTTCCGCCTCGAGGCGGCCGAGGGTTGGCGGCTGATGGAGGTGATCCGCGATTGGCGGTTGCCGATCAAGGCGGAATGCGGCGGCGCCTGCGCCTGCGCCACCTGCCATGTGCGGGTGCGGGAGGAGTGGCTCGGCAGGCTGCCCGAGCCCGCCGTCGAGGAAATCGAGATGCTCGATCGCGCCTTCGGCGTCGATCAGCGCTCGCGGCTCGCCTGCCAGATCATCACTTCGAACGAAATCGACGGCCTCGAGGTCGAGCTCGCCGCCGACAGCCTGGCGCCGGCGGCGGGAGACTAGGTCATGGGCCCGTTTCAGAATCCCTTCCGGCTCGATGGCGAGCCGCCGCCCGGCGCCGCCCGGGGGGCGATGGGGCGGACGGTTACCGCCCTGTCGCCGCCCTCGCCGGGCAAGCGTCCCTCGTCCTTCGTCGTGACCGCCAACCGGCTCGCCGACGGCCGGGTGGTCTATCTCGGATCTAATTTTCGCTGGACGCCTCATCTCGCCAAGGCGCGGGTCGCCGAAAACGACGGCGAGCGCGAGGCGCTCGAGCGCAGGGCATCCCGCGACGAAGCGGCGCGCATCGTCGTCGCGGCCTATTCCTTCGCCGTCGCGCTCGCGGAGGGGGTGCCGCTGCCGCTCACCACCCGCGAGCGGATTCGCGCCGCCCACGGTCCCTCGCCCGAGGGCGCGCGCCGCGCCGGCGGGGGCGCCTGATGTACCGCTATGACGCCTTCGACCGGCGCTTCGTCCGCGCCCGGGCGGAGGAGTTCCGCGGTCAGCTCGCCCGCCGCCTGGCGGGCGAGCTCACGGAGGAGGAGTTCAAGCCGCTGCGGCTGATGAACGGCCTCTACCTGCAGCTCCATGCCTACATGCTGCGCGTCGCCATTCCCTATGGCGTCCTCGCGCCGCGGCAGATGCGCCAGCTCGCCCGCATCGCGCGGGTCTGGGACCGCGGTTTCGGCCACTTCACGACGCGCCAGAACATCCAGTTCAACTGGATCAGGCTGGTCGACGCGCCCGACATCCTGGATGCGCTCGCCGGCGTCGAGATGCACGCCATCCAGACCAGCGGCAACTGCATCCGCAACGTCACCACCGACCCCTTCGCCGGCGCCGCCCACGACGAGATCGCCGATCCCCGCCCCTGGTGCGAGATCATCCGCCAGTGGTCGACCGGCCACCCCGAGTTCAGCTTCCTGCCGCGCAAGTTCAAGGTCGCGGTGACCGCCGCTGCCGAGGACCGCGCCGCCACGCTGTTCCACGACATCGGCATCCGGCTGGTTCACGGGCCCGGCAACGAGGCCGGCTTCCGGATTTTCGTCGGCGGCGGCCAGGGTCGCGCGCCCTGCGTGGCGCGGGAGCTTCGCGGCTTTCTAGAGGAGCGCTACCTGCTCTCCTATCTGGAAGCGGTGATGCGGGTCTATAACCTCCACGGCCGCCGCGACAACATCCACAAGGCGCGCATCAAGGTCCTGGTCAATCATCTGGGCATCGAGCGTTTCCGCGCCGAGGTCGAGGCGGAGTGGCGCAAGATAGGCAAGCGCGCGTTCGACCTTCCCGGGGCCGAAATGCGGCGGATCCACGCCCATTTCACGGCCCCCGATCTCGCGCCCGGCCCGTTCATCGACGAGGACGTGGCGCGCCGGCGCAAGAGCGATCCCGCCTTTGCCGCCTGGCTGCGCAACAACGTGCGCGCCCACAAGGTGCCGGGCCACGTGATCGCAATCGTCTCGCTGAAGCAGCCGGGCCGGCCTCCAGGCGATGCCAGCGCGGCGGAAATGGAGGCGATCGCCGACCTGGCCGAACGCCATTGCCGGGACGAAATACGCATCACCCACACCCAGAACCTGGTGCTGCCCCACGTCGCCCTGTCGCGGCTCGTGGAACTCTATGACGGGCTCGCCGAGGCCGGGCTGGCGGCGGCCAATAACGGCCTCGTCACCGACGTCATCGCCTGCCCGGGACTGGATTACTGCAACCTGGCGAACGCGCGCTCGATACCCATCGCCGACGAGATCGCCAAGCGCTTCGACGATCTCGACCGGCAGGAGCGGATCGGCCCCCTGCGCCTCAACATCTCCGGCTGCATCAACGCCTGCGGCCATCACCACGCCGGACATA
>CAYVYD010000200.1:0-5161 GCA_964454415.1 uncultured Hyphomicrobiaceae bacterium
CCGTGCCGGAGGATTTCGACATGGGGAACCTCGAGCGACGGCACTTCCACCGCTTCGCAATCGCCTACGGTTTGTCGGTTCCCATTGATGCGCTCGCCAGCGCCAAAGAATCGACAACTTCGCCAGCGATGGCCAAGAATTCAGCAAACATTTCGGCTCCAAACAGGTGGCACCAAAGGTGAGCCAAGTGACCAGCTGGGGACACAGGCATCGCACAGAAAAGGGACTCCAGATCGCTAAGGGCATCGAACTCCGGGTTTATGGGTGCCTGCGAATCGTAGTGGGTAGCTTGCGATGCGCTTTTAGACTTTTGTGCAAGCGCTCTGATCGCCTGTTTCAGCGCGAGGCCGAATTCTCCGTCGATGGGACCGTCGAAAGCTCCGTCCTGCTTCATCAATTGCTGAAAAGCGCGCCGGAAGGTTGGGGTGAACGCACTGCTATTCGTAGTAAGTGCTGCCACGGTGCGATCATAGCCTGCTTTCGCGGCCTTGAAGGCAAATTCTGCTGAAACCCTGTCATTTGTCTCTACACCCAGGCCCAAATGGTAGGCCCTCCCTAAGTTGTGCTGTGCTTTGGCATTACCCTGGTCAGCTGCGGTACCATTTGCGCATAACGATGAACCTGTTTCGGGTGGTCAAGATCCTCGCTTTCCATAGGCGGCGAGAGCGGCCGCCAGTGCCGGATGCGTTTTGGCGTAGTCCTCGGCATCAACGCCCGTCAGCGCTGCATCCCAGGCCTCGCGTAAACTGGTAACGCCCGCCTTCGGACCATCGGGATGCGCCATGATGCCGCCGCCTGCCGCGTAGATCAGATCGGCCGAACCCAGCCGGCGGTAGGTTTCCGGTGGTTGAACCGCCGTTTGCCCGGAAGAAAAGACCGGCATCGCGATGCACGGTTTGTTGGGGAACATCGGCGTCAGGCACGCCCTTGCGGATCCGATCACGCTGTCGTCGTCTTCGCAGAACTTGTTGGACAGCCCGCTGACGTGCATGTGGTCCGCGCCCGCGAGACGCCAGAATTTCTGCCAGGCGATATAGGACCAGCCCAGCGATGGATGTCTCGAAAGATAGCCCCAGCCATTCCGATGGCCATGGATCGGCAGCTGGGTGTGGCGGGCAAACGCAATCAATCCAGCAAGGCCGATCGAATTGAGGCTCACCATGGCGCACGTCCCGCCAAGCTCGAGCAGCATGTCGTGGCGCTCGCGCATCTGATCGATGTCGCCGGTTAGATTGAAGGCGTACATCACCTTCCTTCCTGTCCGGTCGGCATGATCCTGAATGACGCGCATTACCGCTTTCGCGCGATCCGCGAACGGACAGTGAGGTCCGTCTGCCTGCAGTTCGTCGTCCTTTATGAAGTCGACGCCGGCGTCGACGAGGGTATCGACCAAGGCCGCTGTCTGCTGCGGGTCGAGCCCGATGCTCGGTTTGATGATTGTGCCGATGCAGGGACCATGGGCCACGCCCGACAGGCGCCGGGTGCCCTCGACGCCGAACTTGGGTCCGGGATAGGCGGATGCAAATTCAACAGGCAGTCGAAGGTCGAGGAGCTTCAGGCCCGAGAGCTGCCGGAGCTCGAAAAGATTGCCCGAGACTGTCGCCATGAGATTGGGAAGGTCTGGCCCGATATTCTCCAGCGGCCAGGAGACGGTGACGTGTGCCTGAACAATAGGTTCGCCCTTGGCTGCGCCCGGAAGCGATGGCTTCTCGACCTCTCCCAGCACCTCCATGGACTCGACCCTGGCCGACGATCGCTCCTTGAGCTCCGCCGTCTCGCCGGGAACGGGAACAAACGTGCCGGAGGATTGCTCCCCGGCCATCGCTTCGGCGGCCTTTTCTGCGTCGACAGCCGTTTCGATCAGGTAGTCGGCTTCTATTCGCTGCGATACGTGCGGCATATCCTTGGTTCCATGCGAGGCTGTTCGTATTCGGGGCGACCCACTCGCCGAAGCGTCGCGTTGCCGGTTCGGTATCGCCCCGCGGATCCGGGATGATTCGGCTCGGGCGGCGTCTCGGCCGGTTGTTCAGCGTGGTCCACCGCCGTCGCGGATCCAGCCAAAGAAATCCTCCGATCCCATTTGGCCACCCTTGAGGGCGATCTGCAGACCGTCGTGCGTTCCACTACCGTAACCGGCGCAAAGTGCTGCTCCGGGTATCGTGGGGGCCAAGGCAACCAGTGCCTCGAGGCCGAGTTCCTGCATCGTGTGTCCGGATGTATCGCCACCGGCGGCAACCGCCCGGCGGATGCCGCTGCCGTTCAAGACCTTGTCCAGCACCTGTCCCAAGCACCGGCCGATACGGAGATTTGCGTCTTCGGCCGTCAAGGCGGAACCGGACAACGCCGCGCGAAAGCTGGCGACGGCCGGATCGCACGGTCCCGCCGCGGAATGGACCAGAGGACTTGCTCCGGAGGCCGCGGCTTCGAGCGCCAGCCGCGCGGTTCGTTCTATCTCGGCGGCCATCGCCGTGTCTCCTTCGGCGGTTTTGGCGACATCGAATTGAATCAGCGTGAACCCATGGGCGGCCGACCAGTCGAGTTGGCGTGCCGTGGTGAGCGAGACCGACCCGGAGACGCCTGCGATTTGAGGTACCTTGCCGGCCCCCTTGAGGGGAGGGGCCGCTGCAATCAGTCCGATTTCCTGCCAATGGAGGACCAATGCGGATTCGACCCCCTGCGAGCCGACAACAAACCGGAACCTATCGCGGTTTTCCCAAATCAAGCGTCCTGCGGCAGTCTCGCTTACCGGTTCCATGCTGTCGATCGACAGAATGCGCGCACCACGGGCCAATGCCGTTTCCAGAGCTTCGCCGGGATCGAACCAAAGCGCCTCGAGGTCAATCAACGCCGATGGCAGAGACGTCTGCTTGGCGAGATGCAGCATGAGGTCCGCTTCGTCCATCGGCGTGACAGGGTGGCGCGACATCACGGGGTGCCGATCGAGACGGTAAACGCCATCGAAACTGCCAGCGAAAAGATGACCGAATGCCTGATAGCGCCGCATCTGAGGAGCAGCCGTCAGGACAGGTATGGCGGCGGACGGTCTGATCGTTAGCCCGAGTTCGAGCGCGGTTCCGATATTTCCGTATTGCGGGGAAGAATCGAACGTCGAACAGATTTTATAGTGGAGCAGCGGCGCGCCAAGGCCATCCAGATAGGCCAGCGGCTCTGGTAGATTGGCCTTCATCCAGGCGGGATCGTGGGCACGCGCCGTCGATGCGATGCCGACCGCCTTGCTGCCATGGAATCTGGCTTCGAGCTGCGGCGACGGAATGCCTGAAAACAACACCGCTTCGACACCCGCGAACGTCAGCACTTCCATCGCCGCGGCGGAGCCGGTGAAGTCGTCTCCAAACCAAGTCAGCAGTGGTTTCACCGTGTCGCCTCCTCGCGCGTATCGGTGATTTCGGCGGTCGCGAACGGCGGCGACCGCATTGACCAGCCATGCGAGCCTCGACCCTTGGGATCGGCCCCGGCCCCGGCCACGTGGTTTCTCCCATGTTGCTGGCCGATACAGCGCACGGCGGGTGCCGGCGGGATGTTGATGATGGGGTCGGCGAAATTGATGTCCTGGCCCTCGATTCTCCTGAGGCTCGAGAGCTTGACGCCCGCTTCGCCCATTGTGCAAGCTTTCACCGAATTCGTCTCGCCTCGAGGATTTGTAGATGGCCATGGGCAGCCAGACGGGTGGCGCCAACTATGTCTCCCCGACGCTCTGAGGGGACGGCAAACCCGCCCGGGCGGGAGAAAGAAAGTCAAGCCGTGCAGGAAGAGACTTCCAGGTGCCGGGTGGCCTTCGTCACGGGGGGGGCAATGGGGATCGGTGCCGCCATCTGCCGGAACCTTGCGGAAGCGGGCATGCGAGTGATTGTGGCCGATCGCGACACCAAAGCGGCCGAAAAGACCGCTGCCGGCCTGCGGGCGATGAGCTACGCGAGCGAGGCGTGGAGCATCGACGTGGGCGACGCCGCATCGGTGGCGCGCGCCTTCGACGCTCTCGACCAACGGCACGGACGCTGCGACATCCTCGTCAACGGTGCGGGCATCGCGGAGCTGTTTCCGTTCCTCGAGTTCCCGCTAGACAATTTCGCGGCGACGATGACCGTCAATGTCACCGGCACCCTGCTCTGCTCGCAACATGCCGCCCGCATGATGGTGCGCAACAAATGGGGGCGCATCGTCAACATCGCCTCGGTGGCCGGCATGCGTGCCGTCGGCACTGGCCGCACGGCCTATGGCACATCGAAGGGGGCTGTGATCGCGCTGACGCGCCAAATGGCGGTGGAGCTTGCCGAGCATGGCATCACCGCCAACGCCGTGGCGCCTGGCCCCGTCGACACGCCGATGACCCGGGCGATGCATACGGAGCAATTCCGCAAGGATTACTGCCACGCCATTCCCAAAAACCGTTACGGCACGACCGAAGAGATCGCTGCTGCGGTGAAATATCTGGTCTCTGAAGATGCCAGCTACGTAACCGGCGTGATTTTGCCCGTCGATGGCGGATTCATGGCCTCCGGCGCGCTGGGCTCGTAACGAACCGGAGCGGATGCCGGCTGGATCGCCGCTGCTCCACCATGACGAGCCTCCCCCCGCATCAGGTCCACTGCAAAGGTCATTCGAGTTCACCGGCGAGATCGTCCACATGGTGGCGCAATCCCGGCTTTCTTCGGGAGTGTTTGGCGAAGACCAGGAGAGAGCCAGAAAACCCGCTGCCCTTCCTGAGAGATGGGTAACATAACATTCCGGAGACATGGGTGACACATTTGGCCCTTTGCGGGGAGAACAAAGGTGCCTTGGAAGGAGTGTCACGTCATGGACGAACGGGTGAAGTTCATCGCCCGGCTGCTCGACGGGGAGAAGATGTCGGGGCTGTGCCGGGAATTCGGTGTCTCGCGCAAGACCGGCTACAAGATTCTCAGGCGCTACCGCGACTGCGGCATTGAGGGGCTCACCGATCGCTCGCGCCGGCCCTACCGGCACGCCAACCAGCTGCCCATCCAGATCGAGACGCTGATCGTGCGGCTGAAGAAGGAGAAGCCGGCCTGGGGAGCGCCGAAGATCAGGGAGCGGCTGGCGCGGCTTTACCCTGCGGAATTCAGGGAGCAGATTGTCGAGTTGGCCTGGACCGGGCGCAGCGTCGAGGCGCTGGCCAGGGAGT
>CAYVYD010000201.1:0-5159 GCA_964454415.1 uncultured Hyphomicrobiaceae bacterium
CGAGAAGAGCTGCACGGCGCCCATGCCGAGGATTACGGTCATGACCGACGCCCACCCCACGATGGCCACGTTCGACACAAACCTGGCGAAGAGCACGTAAGACAGGCTCGCTATCGCCAGAACCAGGCAGGCGAAGTCGGACCAATCGGCCTTTGCGAGGTCGACCAGCGGGGCGCCAACGGCAGCGGCCTTGTCGCGGGCCGCTTCGCCGTCGTCCCAGGCGGCGACCTCGGCGCCGCCCGCGCGCAGCGCCGCGGCCGCGGCTATGCCGCTCGCGCCAAGCCCGAATACGGCGACGCGGCGGCCCTCGAAAACCCGAACCGGAATCATTGGAAATACTAACGCAGTTTCAGCGTCGCGAGACCGACCAGCGCGAGAACGACGGCGATGATCCAGAAACGAACGACGACGGTGGGCTCGGCCCAGCCCTTCTGCTCGAAATGGTGGTGCAGCGGCGCCATCCGGAACACCCGCTTGCCGGTGAGTTGGAACGACACCACCTGGACGATGACCGAGACGGTCTCGAGCACGAACAGGCCGCCGACGATGGCGAGCACCAGCTCGTGCTTGATGGCGACGGCGACAGCGCCGAGCGCGCCGCCCAGGGACAGCGAGCCGGTGTCGCCCATGAAGATCATCGCCGGCGGCGCGTTGAACCAGAGGAAGCCGAGCCCGGAGCCCACCAGCGCGCCGCAGATCACCGCCAGCTCTCCGGCGCCGGCGACGTAATGGATCTGAAGATAGTCGGAGAACACCGTGTTACCGACCAGATAGGCGATGAAGCCGAAGGTGGCGGCGGCGATCATGACGGGCACGATGGCAAGCCCGTCGAGGCCGTCGGTCAGATTGACGGCATTGCCGGCGCCAACGATCACGAACACGCCGACGGCGATGAAGAGCGGGCCCAAATTGATCAGCACGTCCTTGAAGAAGGGCAGCGCCAGCGATGTCGAGAAGGGCTCCTTGCCGAGCTTGACCACGGCGTAGACGGCGACCGCTGCGACGAGGGTCTCCAGTAGGAACTTGATCTTTCCGGGAAAGCCGCGGGTGGAGAATTTGGTGACCTTCACATAGTCGTCGTAAAGCCCGATCAGCCCGTAGCTCAAGGTCAGTATGAGGACGATCCAGACATAGGGGTTGGCAAGGTTGGCCCACAGCAGCGTGGCCACGGTGACGCCGAACAGGATCATCAACCCGCCCATGGTTGGCGTTCCCTGCTTCTGCACGATGTGACTTTCGGGGCCGTCGTCGCGGATAGGCTGCCCCTTGCCCTGCTTGAGGCGAAGCGCGTTGATGAGGGCGGGGCCGAACATGAAAACGAAGAACAGCGCCGTCATCGTCGCACCGCCGGTGCGGAAGGTGATGTAGCGGAAGACGTTAAGGGGCTGGATCTGATCGCTGAGCTCAACGAGCCAATAGAGCATGTCGTTCCCTCATTCCTCGGCCCGCTCCGGTTCGGACGCGCGCCGCTGCAAACTGTCCCGCAGCGCTTCGACTATCGGTTCCATGCGGCTGCCGAGGGAGCCTTTTATCATGACCACGTCGCCCGGCGCGACGGCCTCGACCACCAGGGGCGTCAATTCGGCCGAAGATTGGGCGTAGCCGCCACGGATCTTGGCAGGAAGCGCTTCGAACAACCCGGCCATCATCGGTCCGCAGGCAAAGACGACATCGGCGCCGGCGGCGTCAACCGCCTGGGCGAGCGAGCGGTGGAGCTCGCCGCTGCGCTCGCCCAGCTCGAGCATATCGCCCAGGACGGCGACGCGGCGGGGAAAGCGGTTGCGCGGCGTTTGCGCCATCGCCTCTAGCGCGGCGCGCATGGAGGCCGGGTTTGCGTTGTAGCTCTCGTCGATGATCGCGACCTCGCTGCCGTCGACCGCGATGACGGTGCGCGCGCCGCGCCCCTTCTGGGCGTGCTGATCGGCCAGGGCGCGGGCGGCCACCTCGGGATCGAGGCCCGCCGCATCGGCGGCGGCCAGCACGGCGAGGGAATTCAACACGTGGTGGCGCCCCGGCGCGCCGACGCGGTAGCGGATCCGGCGCCTTCCGATGACGGCCTCGACCGCGCTGCCGTCTGCTTCCAGCCGCGCATCCACGAGACGCGCATAGGCGCCTTCATGGGCGCCGAAATCAAGCACCCTCCGCGCCCCCCGCTGCTCGGCGCGGGCGCGCAAAAGATCGTAATGGGCGTTGTCGCGGTTGAGCACCGCCGCACCCCCCTCGACCAGCCCGTGAAAGATCTCGGCCTTGGCCTCGGCGATGGCCTCGAGGGAGGGAAAGAACTCCAGGTGAACCGGCTCCACCGTGGTGACGATCGCTATGTGGGGGCGGACGAGGCGGGCGAGCGGGGTGATCTCGCCGGCGTGATTCATGCCAATCTCGAAGATGCCGAAGCGGGTTGGCCCGGCCATGTTGGCGAGCGTGAGCGGCACGCCCCATTGGTTGTTGAAGGACTTCTGCGAAGCGTGGGTCGCACCGGCGCGGGCGAACACCAGGCGCAGCGCCTCCTTGGTGCCGGTCTTGCCGACGCTTCCGGTCACAGCGACGATCGTCGCCGCGCTCCTCGTCCTGGCCGCGCGGCCAAGCGCGGTGAGCGCCTCGAGCGTATCGGCGACCCGGATGAGACAACCTCGCCCCCCTTCCAAGTCGACGTCCTTGGAGACGACCGCGGCGGCGGCGCCCGAAGCCAACGCCTGGGCGACGAAATCGTGGCCGTCCAAGCGCTCGCCCTCGATGGCGACGAACAGGGCGCCCGGCTCGAGGCTGCGGCTATCGATGGCGACTGACGTGAATTGAGGAGGCGCCTTTCCCTCCAGCTGGCCGCCCGTCGCCGCCAGCACCCCGTCGTACCTCCACAGCGGCTCAGCCATGGGCGCGCGCCTCGCCGAGCACGGCGCCGACCGCCTCGTGATCGGAGAACGGGATGACGCGCTCGCCGATGATTTGACCGGTCTCGTGCCCCTTGCCGGCGATCAGCACCACGTCGCCCTCGCCGGCGGCGGCGATCGCCGCAGCGATGGCCTCGGCGCGGCCGGCGACCTCACACGCCTCGGGAACGCTTTTCATGATCTCGGCGCGGATCGCCTCGGCCGCCTCGCCGCGCGGGTTGTCGTCGGTGACGAAGACCAGATCGGCGCGGTCGCCCGCCACCGCGCCCATCAGCGGGCGCTTGCCGGCGTCGCGGTCGCCGCCGCAGCCGAAGACGACGATCAGGCGCGAGCGCGCATAGGGCCGGAGGGCGTCGAGCGCGCTGGCAAGCGCGTCGGGGGTGTGGGCGTAATCGATATAGACGGGCGCGCCTTGGGCCGTGGTTCCGGCAAGGTCGAGACGCCCGCGCGCGCCCTCGAGGGAGGCGAGCAGCGGCAGCACCTCGGCGGCCTCGGCGCCGCAGCCGGCCGCGAGTCCCGCCGCCACCAGCGCGTTGGAGGCCTGGAAGGCGCCGACCAGGGGGAGCCTCACCTCGATGCTCTCTCCCCCGCGGCCGATCGTGAGCCGCTGGCCGAGGCCGTCCATCTCGGCGGCTTCGAGGGTGAGCTCGCGCCCCTTGCGTCCCACGGTGATCAGGCGGGCGCCGCGGACGCGGGCCGCCTCGCAAAAAACCTCCGCGTGGAGCGCGTCGGCATTGACGACCGCGGCCGCGCCCTCGGGCAGCAGCTCGTCGAACAGCCTTCGCTTTTGCGCCAGATACTCCTCGAAGTCGGCGTGGTAATCGAGGTGATCGCGGGAGATGTTGGTGAAGGCCGCCGCCTTGAGCACCACGCCGTCGAGACGGCGCTGCTGGAGCCCGTGACTCGATGCCTCCAAGGCGATGTGGCTGACGCCTTCGGCGGCGATTTCGGCCAGCAGGCGGTGCAGCGTTACGGGATCGGGGGTGGTGTGGGCGAGCGGGTGCTCGCCATGCGGGCCCATCAAGCCGACGGTGCCTAGGCTTGCCGCCTGGAAGCCGAGACCCCGCCAGATCTGCCGCAGAAAGGAGACGACCGAGGTCTTGCCGTTGGTCCCGGTGACGGCGGCCGCCGTTTCGGGCTGGGAACCGTAGAACCGGGCCGCCATGAGGGCGAGCGCGCGGCGCGGATCGGCGTCCTCGACAACGGGAACCGCGATGTCGTCGCCTGCTCCGCCGCCCCGTGATACCAGCACCGCGGCGGCGCCCTTGGCGATGGCCGCTTGGATGAATTGCGCGCCGTCGAGGCGGGTTCCGGGGAGCGCCGCGAACAGAAAGCCCTTCCTCACCTCGCGGCTGTCGGCGGTCAATCCCGCAATGTCCACCTTAGACCAGGAATCAGGCGCGCTCTGCCGCGGCCCAACGAGATCACTCAAGCGCATCGCCGATCCGGCGGTTTAGGCCGGCTCACATCGCGTCTGTCAGATCGCCCGTTAATAGGTAGCGGGAAGGAGTTCGTCAAACGTCGCCGTCGCTTCCCGCGGCGCGATGCCGAGCAGGGTACCGGCGCGCTCGATGAAACGGCGCGCGGTGGGCGCGGCGTTGACGCCGGCGGTGGCGAGGCCGTGGGTCTCCGCGACGCGCTGGGGCTCGTCCAACATGACGACGATGACGTATTTCGGCCGGTCCACCGGGAACACGCCGACGAAGGAGTTGAGCAGCGCGTCATTTCTGTAGCTGCCGTTGACGACCTTTTCGGCCGTGCCGGTCTTACCGCCCACCAGGAAGCCCTTGGCGTCGGCCTGGCGGGCGGTACCGTGCTCGACGGCGAGCCGCATCAGCTTGCGCATCCGCGCGCTCGTCTCCGCGCTCACCACGCGCTCGGCATAGGAGGGAATGCCAGGCGCGCTCTTGAGGAAGGTCGGCGTCACCTCGAAGCCGCCATTCATCAGCGCGGCGGCGGCGGCGGCGACGTGCAGCGGCGTGACCGAGAGGCCGTGCCCGTAGGAGATCGTCATGGTGTTGATCTTTTTCCAATCGGCCGGAACGATCGGCTTGGCGGTCTCGCCGAGCTCGGTCTCCAGGCGGTGCAGGAAGCCGAGCTTGGAAAGGAACTCCTTGTGGCGGACGACGCCGATGTCGAGGGCGATCTTGGCGGTGCCGATATTGGAGGAATAGGTGAAGATCTCCGGCACCGTGAGCCAGCGGCGCTGGGCATGGAAATCGTTGATGGTGAAGGAGGCGACGTGAATCGGTTCGGTCGCGTCGTACTGGC